>DASVNL010000101.1:0-10004 GCA_036383875.1 Thermoanaerobaculia bacterium | reverse complement strand
CGTCGCGAATGCAAACGTGAAGTCGGCGCGCGTCGCATTGGAGCGCGCGCGGCAGAATCTGTCGTACACGAACATCTACGCGCCGATCGACGGCGTGGTCGTCGAGCGCAACGTCGACAGCGGCCAGACCGTCGCGGCGAGCCTCTCCGCACCGCAGCTCTTCCTGATTGCGAACGATCTGTCGAACATGCAGATCCTCGCCAGCGTCGGAGAGAGCGACATCGCGTCGATCAAAGAAGGACAGAAGGTCAACTTCACCGTCCAGGCATTGCCGCGCGAGAAGTTCGAAGGAGTCGTGAAGCAGGTGCGTCTGCAGTCGGCGACGCAGGAGAACGTCGTGAACTACACGGTCGTCATCTCCGTCCCGAACGAGAAGCAAAAGCTTCTGCCGGGCATGACCGCGCGCGTCGAGTTCCTCGTCGAGGAAGCGGCGAACACGTTGAAGGTCGCGAACGCAGCTCTGCGCTTCAAGCCCGAAACCACGACCAACACCACGACGACCGCAACCACCACGGACGCCGCAGCTCAGCCGCGTGCGAATCGTCGCAGCGGCGGTGGTGCTGCAGGCGCAGCGCGCGCCGCGGGAACGCGCGGCGGCACGTTGTACGTGCTCGACGCGGAAAATAAATTGAAGCCCATTCGTGTGCGCACCGGCATCACCGACGGCACGATGACGGTCGTCAGCGGCCCGAACGTCACCGAGGGGTTGAAGGTCGTGAGCGGCACGACGTCGGGCAAGCCGAACGACGCGGCGGCGACGAGCAGCGCGCCGTTCGGCGGGCAGCAACAGCAGCAGCGTGGTCCTCGTCCGGGAGGGTTCTGATGAACGACGTGATCCGCATCGAAGGTCTGACGAAGACGTACAGCAGCGGCACGAATGAAGTGCACGCGCTGCGCGGCATCGATCTGACGATCGACCGCGGAGAGCTCGTCGCGATCATGGGCACGTCCGGCTCGGGCAAGTCGACGCTGATGAATCTCCTCGGCTGTCTCGACTCGCCGACCGGCGGCGCCTACTTTCTCGACGGCATCCGCGTCGACAACCTCGGCAAGAACGAGCTCGCCGCGATTCGCAATCAGAAGCTCGGCTTCGTCTTTCAGGGGTTCAACCTGCTGCCGCGCACCACGGCACTCGAGAACGTCGAGCTGCCGCTGCTCTACGACCGCAGCGGTCAGAAGCGCGACACGAAGGCTCTCGCGACGACGGCTCTGGAGCGCGTCGGACTCGGTCAACGTCTTGACCATCAGCCGAGCGAGTTGTCGGGCGGACAGCAGCAGCGCGTCGCGATTGCACGTGCGCTGGTGACGTCACCGGCACTCGTCCTCGCGGACGAGCCGACGGGCAACCTCGACACGCGCACGACGATCGACGTCATGACGCTGTTCCAGGAGCTCAACGATCAGGGCATCACGATTCTCATCGTCACGCACGAGCCGGAAGTCGCGGTCTACGCGAAGCGCATCGTCGAAGTCCGCGATGGCCGCGTCGTTCGCGATGAGCCGGTGAAGAACCGCCGGTCGGCAGCGGCCGATCTCGCGAACTTCGACGAAAGGAGTGCCGCATGAAGCTCACCGTTTTGATTCGCATCGCGATGCAGAGCATCCGCAAGAACAAAATGCGCGCGGCGCTCACGATGCTCGGCATCATCATCGGTGTGGCCGCGGTCATCGTGATGGTCGCAGTCGGCTCCGGCGCGCGCTCGCGCATTCGCGCGCAGATCAACAACCTCGGCACGAACATGATCGTCATCACGCCAGGCGCGGCGCAGTCCGCGGGCGTGAGTCAGGGTGCGCAGGCGTTTCCGAACCTCTCGCTCGAAGACGTCGACAAGATCCGTCGCGAATCGCAGTTCGTGAACGCGGTCTCGCCGGTGATCGTGAGTCGCACGCAGGTCATCGGCCCGCAGGGCAACTGGCGCACGACCATCAACGGCGTCGACGTCGACTATCAAACGATTCGCGACTGGGACGTGTCGAGCGGCGATTTCTTCACCGCCGAAGATGTCGACGGCATTCGCAAAGTCGCGGTCCTCGGCGCGACGGTCGCGGAGAATCTGTTCCCCGGCATCGATCCGGTCGGCCAGGAAGTGCAGATCCGCAACGTGCCGTTCCGCATCGCGGGCGTGCTGGCGAAGAAGGGTCAGACCGCGAGCGGCACGGACTCCGACGACGTCGTGCTCGTACCGCACACCACGGCGAAGGCCGCGCTGTCGGGACGTTCGTTCATGCCGCAGATCCTCGCGTCGACCGCGAACGAAGGCGACATCGCAGCGGCGCAGGCCGAGTTGCAGGTACTGCTGCGCGAGTCGCATCGCCTGTCCGGGAACGACGGCGACGACTTCACGGTGCGCAATCAGAACGAGCTCGCGCAGGCCGCGGAAAGCAGCACGCGCGTGATGACGATGCTTCTCGCCGCGATCGCGTCGATCTCGCTGCTCGTCGGCGGCATCGGCATCATGAACATCATGCTCGTCTCGGTGACGGAGCGAACGCGCGAGATCGGCATCCGTCTCGCGATCGGCGCGCGCGGCTCGGACGTGCTCACGCAGTTTCTCGTCGAGAGCATCGTGCTCGGCGTGATGGGTGGTCTGATCGGACTCGCGACCGGTTTCGCCGGCGCAAAGATCCTCGGCCAGATCACCGGCTGGCAGACAACGATGTCGCCGCTGGTGATGCTCGTCGCGATCGGCTTCTCGGGCGCGGTCGGCGTGTTCTTCGGCTACTACCCGGCGCGCAAGGCCGCGGCCCTGCATCCGATCGAAGCGCTGCGGTACGAGTGATGCACCGCGAGTGCGGCATGCTGGACGCTGCCGCACTCGACACGCTTTTCCTCGAAGCTCGCACGTTCTCCGCGTGGCTCGACAAACCGATTGACGACGATCTGCTGCGCAAGCTGTACGACATCGTCCGTTTCGGACCAACGGCCGCGAACGCGAATCCCGCGCGCTTCCTGTTCATCCGCACGCCGGAAGGGAAGGAGCGACTGCGTCCCGCGCTCGCGCCGGCGAATGTCGCGAAGACGATGGCCGCGCCAGTCACGGTGATCGTCGCGTACGACCTGTTGTTCTACGAGAAGATGCCGAAGCTCTTTCCGCACAATCCGTCGATGCGCAACATGTACGCGGCGAACCCGCAACTGGTCGAGACGACCGCGCGCCGCAACTCGAGTCTGCAGGGCGCCTATCTGCTCCTCGGCGCACGCGCACTCGGACTCGACGCCGGTCCGATATCCGGCTTCGACAACGCGAAAGCCGACGAGATCTTCTTCGCGGCAGGCGAGGAGTGCGACGGCTGCGAGCAGGAGTTCTTCCCCAAAGGCCACGTCCGCTCGAACTTCCTGATCAACCTCGGCTACGGCGATCGCAGCAAACTTCACCCGCGACTGCCGCGCCTCGACTTCAACGAAGCCTGCTTGCTTGCGTGAACTGTCACTGCAATGAGAGCCGACGATTTCGGCATTATGAAATCGCAAACAATGGACTGTGACGTCCATTGCGTCCGACATCCGTCTCTGTGATTTAGAATGCGTTCGAGAGGTTCGACGCACATGCATGTTTCACGTCTGCGGATCGAGAACTTCAGGTCAATCCGGTCCTTAGACCTCACCTTTAAGCGCGGTAAGAATGTCATCGTCGGCCGCAATAACGCAGGCAAGAGTAATATCGTGCGCGCTATGGACCTCGTCTTAGGCGAGTCATCGCCGACTTGGGCCAAATCAGACAATATTGGTGAAAACGACTTCTTCTGCTTCAAAGAGGATAGTGATGGAGAAGAACGTCTGGTTCGCGCGAATCACCTGCTCATTTGGTGCGAGCTCGAACGCATGGAAGGAGAGAATCTCAATTTCGCCGAAATCAATCGATGCACGGGGCTTAAGCTCTATGGCGGCGATCGGGGATCACGCACTCCGGCCCAGTTTCCCGCCGACAGGCTCGAGGCTCAGCCCGATGGCATTTTCACGATTAATGAAGATTCCGCTGGTTTTGTATGGGTTGATTCCAAACTTCGAAATCAGGAGACGTTCGAGCGGTGGCTTCAAAACAAACACCACTTCGCTTTTGTGTTTCGGGCCTCTCGAAACGAGGACGGTAGCATTGAGAAAGATATGCGGTTTGCGTTTCGAGAGAATGCGGATAGCGACTGGCTGGTCGCATTTCGACCATCAATTCGCAACGAACTACTTCAGAGCGATCATTCCATCGTTCAGGGATCCGTCCTCGCAACTTCGCATAAGCGCCTGGTCTTGGTACGGCAAGCTTCTGCGGCACCTGGTTGAGAAGCACACGAAGACGGAGGCACTCGAACGCGCCTTTGCGGAAGCTGCAAAGGTCGCGGATGACATATTTTCAGAGATCCACCGAGATCTCCAGGAATCGTCAATACAGGTCGCGTTTCCCGGGACGGAAGTGAGACTGCGTTTCAATGCTGAGCAGCGTACCGATCTCTATAAATCAACACAGATCTACGTCGATGACGGATTCAATTCGCTTCTTTCCGACAAGGGCGCAGGGATTCAGAGTGCGACCATCATCGGCCTGTTCAGCTATTTCACGCGAAACGTGAATGTGGCGACCTCTGCGCTGCTTTGTGTGGAGGAGCCTGAACTGTATCTGCACCCTCACGCACGTCGCGTCGTAAGCGCAAGATTGGACGAATTTGTCCGGAGTGGCAGCAATCAAGTCGTCGTGACGACACACAGTACCGAATTCATCGCCGCGCTAAACGATCTCAACGTGATCCTCGTAAGGAAATCGGGAAGTGAGACGACGGCCGCCGGAATCGATGCTAAAAAGATACGAAAATCTCTATTTGATGCGCATCAGGCGGAGCTCTATTTTGCAGACAAGGTCATTCTTTGCGAGGGCTTAGATGCGCCGGTGCTGCGCGCTGTGGCAAACAATCTCTATCCGGGCCTTCTCGATTCACAAAACGTTACGGTGGTGGGTGTGGGGGGAAAGGGTCGGTTGGCGATACTGGCCAAAGCGATTGTCAGCCTCGGATTACAGTGTTTCATACTCGCCGATTTTGATTTCTTCGTTCGTGACAACAAAGCAGACGGCGAGAAATTTGGAGCGCGGAAGCATCTCTCGGTTGAAAACCTGAATTCGGCATTTTTCACTCAAGATGCAACGTTTGGTGCTGCCGGGTCAAAGGTGATATCACGCATTACGAAGCTCAGAACCGCGCTGAAATCGAGTGATGAGGAGGCGTTTTACACCGCCAAACGTGCTGATGCTTTCAATGACGAGCGGCTGTCGGCAATCCTCGCCGAGCTTAGGAGTGGCGGCGTGGGTATCTTGGGTGGAGAGATTGAAGACACGTTTGTCGACCGCGCCCTCCTCGACGACGGAAAGGTTACGGTCGATACGATCTACAGGCTGCACGCGAAGCTGGCGGACACTGAAGATATTCGTAAAGTCATCGACGTGTCGGAAATAGAGCCGTTCCTGGATCGAGTCCTCGGGTTCCGGTGATCAGCGAAGCATGCGCGCTTGTGTGAACACGCCGGGCGACGCGAGGATCGGCTTCTGATTCCGATACGCGGCCGGTCGCGTGAAGATCGCGGGGTCGACGGTCGTCTCGTGGATGTCGGACACGATCACGGTCATCGTGTCGGTCATCGGCGCGCCGCCTTTGTATGTGCGGGTTGTGGTCATGGTGAGCTTGCGCGGGAGCCCTTCGATCTTGGCGTCGGACCGCGCGAGTTGCGCGTCGATCTCGTCGATCGTCGTGGTTGGAAGGATGCGTCCGATCCAAGCGCTGCGATCGATCTTCGCGTCCGTCTCGATCGCGATCTTCGCGTCGTAGTCGATGATGATGCTATCGCGGCTGCCGCGTCCGGACGACGCGCGCATCGTGTAGTGCAGCGTGCCGGTGTACGAGCGCGTGCCATCCGGCGTGATCACGGCGTCGCTCAGGTGCCATTCCAGTTTGCGCGGCTTCGCGTTCGGCAAGCCTGATAAATAGCGCGACTCCATTCCGAGCGTCGCGTGGTCGTCGAGCGCGAACCACGTCTGCAGCTCAGAGTTGAGCGCGATCGGCGAGCCGCCGTCCGTCAACAGCGCGTCGAACATCGGCAGCGATGTGGGTGAGTCAGCGCGGACTCGCGTGTCCGAGCTGAACACCAAGTACTCGTGCGATCGATCGAGCGCCTTCTTGTGCACGCGATACGTGAGCGCCGGCGTCGTACTTGCGGCGTACGCGCCGACCGCAATCGCAACAGCGATCGTGATCGCCCGGCGCATCACACTTCGGCTTCGACCTGCTTCTGTGCCGGCGTTGCCGCCTTGCCGTCCGTCTTGAAGCTGCGCGCCGCGGCGATGAACGAGCGGAACAGCGGATGCGGCGCGGTCGGACGCGATTTGTACTCGGGGTGGAACTGGCAGCCGAGGAACCAGGGATGATCGGCGAGCTCGATGATCTCGACGAACTTGCCGTCGGGTGAGAGGCCGGTCACCGAGAAGCCGCGCTCTTCGAGCTGCGGGATGTACTCCGGATTTGCTTCGTAGCGATGGCGATGGCGCTCTTCGATGAAGTCGACGCCGTATGCCTGACGCGCGATCGAGCCTTCCTTCAGATTGCAGGGGTACTTGCCGAGTCGCATCGTGCCGCCGAGGGCGTCGACGCCGATGAGATCGCGCAGCTTGTAGATGACCTTGTACGGCGACTCGTCGTCGAACTCCGTGGAATTCGCGCCGACCATGCCGGCGACGTTGCGCGCGAACTCGATCGTCGCGCATTGCATGCCGAGGCAGATGCCGAAGAAGGGGATGCGCTTTTCGCGGGCGAATCGAATCGCGCGGAGTTTTCCTTCGACGCCGCGCGAGCCGAAGCCCGGTCCGACGAGGATGCCGTCGACGTTCGCGAGCTCGCCGTGATAGCCCTCTTCCTCGAGCGACTCGGAGTCGATGTAGACGATGCGCACCTTCACGCCGTTCGCGATGCCGCCGTGCACGAGCGCCTCGTTGAGCGACTTGTACGAGTCGCCGAAGTCAACATATTTACCAACGAAGCCGATGCGCACTTCGTCTTCGGGATGGCGCATCTTGCGCACGATCTCTTCCCACATCGTCAGCTTGCCGATCTCCTCGTGTGGGAGATGCAGCTTGTCGAGGAGGATCTCGTCGAGACCTTCGCGCAGGAACGCTAGCGGCACCTGGTAGATGTAGTCGACGTCGTACGCCGGGATCACCGACTCTTCCTCGACATTGCAGAAGAGTCCGATCTTCTTCTTCATCTCCTCGGGGATCGTGCGCTCTGAACGGCACAGCAGGATGTCGGGCTGGATGCCAATCTCGCGCAGCTTCTGCACCGAGTGCTGCGTCGGTTTGGTCTTCAACTCCTCGGACGCTTTGATGTACGGCACGAGCGTGACGTGGACGTTGAGCGCGTTGCCGCGTCCGGCTTCCTGGCGGAACTGGCGAATGGCCTCGAGGAACGGCAGCGACTCGATGTCGCCGACCGTGCCGCCGATCTCGACGATCACGACGTCGACGCCTTCGGAGACGTCCTTGATGCACTTCTTGATCTCGTCGGTGATGTGCGGGATGACCTGCACGGTCTTGCCGAGATAGTCGCCGCGGCGTTCCTTCTCGATGACCTTCAGGTAGATGCGGCCCGTGGTGTAGTTGTTCTTGCGGGTGGCGCGCATCGTCGTGAAGCGTTCGTAGTGCCCGAGGTCGAGGTCGGTTTCCGCGCCGTCGTCGGTGACGAACACTTCGCCGTGCTGGAACGGCGACATCGTGCCGGGGTCGACGTTGATGTACGGATCGAACTTCTGCAGCGTGACCTTGAAACCGCGCGCCTCGAGCAACGCGCCGATGGATGCCGCGGCAATGCCTTTGCCGAGGCCGGAAACAACACCACCGGTAATGAAGATGTACTTCGTGCTCATGAGACGCCTCCTAAATCGTTCGGGGTTGCGGGTTGCGAGAGAGATGCCGCGCGAATGCACACGCATCGCGGGCGAAAGAATGGCTGGGGTTGATGAGCGGCGGAGAGAGTTCGGGTGCGAAGGCGGGGATGCTGGTGTTGTGAGCCACCAGGCTCACTCACAGCTCCGAAGGTCACGCGTGCAGTTTCGCAAGTTCACTCTCGACGCGAGCCACGTCCTCAGGCCGGTCGACTCCGAGGTGCGGCTTGGCTGTTCTCGACACGGCAATTCTAAAGCCGTGTTGGATCGCCCGCAACTGCTCGAGCGATTCTGCCCGTTCCAGCGGTGATTGTTCGAGCGCCACGAAGCGCTCCAGCGCGGCGCGGCGATACGCGTACACGCCGATGTGACGCAGGGCCGTTTCGCGAGAGCCGATCGGTGCGCGCGAGAAGTAAATCGCGTTCCCGATCGAGTCCATCACGACCTTCACGACGTCGCGCGCGAGAAACTCGTAGTCCGTTTCGAGCGGACAGGCCAGCGTCGCAATGCCGACCGGCGAGGCTTCGAGCCGCGCGATGAGCGCGTCGACGGAGGAGATGTCGATGAGCGGCTCGTCGCCCTGTACGTTGACGATCACGTCGAACGGCGCGCCTTCGAGCGTTTCGATCAACGGCAGCGCGGCCGAGATGCGATCCGTCCCCGTCGCGAAGTCGCCCTCGGGGCGCACGACTTTTCCGCCGAAGCCGGCGACGTGATCGAAGATGCGTTGGTCGTCCGTCGCGACGTAGATCGCCGTCGCGCGTTGCGATTGCGAGGCGCGCTCGTACACGCGTTGCACGAGTGAAACGCCGGCGATCGGTGCAAGTGGTTTGCCGGGGAAGCGCGTGGAGGCCCAGCGCGCGGGGATGACGATCAGACTGCGCATGCGCGCGCCATTAAAACAGCGCGGCTACAATCCGCGCCAGTGTCCGTCGCTCAAACCATCAGCCCCGCCGATCGCGATCTGATGAAGCGCCTCGCGATCGTCTTCGCGTTCCTCTTCGTGCTCACCGCGGGATTCAGTCATCTCGTCCGCACGTACTCGCAAAAGTTCTACGACGTGACGGGCGAGGCGCGGTGGATCTGGGCGCAGCATCCGATGAACACGAGCGAGCCGGTGGCGTTCTTCGCCGCGCGCGACTTCGACCTGCCCGAGCAGCGCATCTTCACGCAAATCAAAGTCCTCGGCGATCCCGAATACACGCTGTACGTCAACGGCCAGAAGATCGCGGGCCAGCTCGTCGGCGAGGATCGCAAGATCCATCTGTTCGACATCTCCGATCTCGTGAAGACGGGCCGCAATCGCGTCGTGATCGGCGTGCGCGCGGCGCAGGGATTCGGTGGATTGATCGCGGCGATCGACATCGCGCCGGAGACGCGCAACTGGGTCGTGACGGATTCGAGCTGGCGGATCTACCGGCGCTGGGATCCGGCGTTGCTCGCGAAAGACCTCGCGACGGATTGGGAATCGCCGCTGATCATCGGCGAGCCGCCTGTAGGACGTTGGAACTTTCTCGACATCGAGAACGCGCAACGCTCCGCGCCGTCGGTCGAGGTGCAGCAGCCTGTGGAGTCGTTCGAAGTCGATGGCTTCATCCCGCGCGTCAAAACGCGCAACGGCATGGCCTTCGCCACCGCCGATCCAGCGAAAGCCACGGCATTCGACTTCGGCTTCACACGCGGACGTCTGCGCCTGACGCTGAATCGCGATCGCGCGTTCAGCCGCGCGGTAATGGTCCGCTACGCCAACGCACGCCAGGAACTTCCACTGGTCGAATGGGCGCTCCGCCCCGTCGTCTTCGCGCCGGGCGAGCGCGTCGTCGAGATCCCCGAGACCAATGACAACTTTCGCTACGTGATGGTCTTCGCGAAGGACGTGCGGGTGGAAGTCGTGCGGTAGGTCAAAGGCGCTGCGACTCCCGTATGAGTCGCAGTGAAAGCCCAGCTCGTCGCGGTGACGCTCTTTCTCCTTTCCTTCGCGGCCGTCACTCCGCCATTTCAGGCGCCGGATGAAGTCGGACACTATTGGCGCGCTTGTGCGCTCGCACGCGGAACCGTGCTGCCGTCGATGGAAGGCGGGCGTCCGTCGGCG
>DASVNL010000100.1:0-6168 GCA_036383875.1 Thermoanaerobaculia bacterium | reverse complement strand
GAGCCCTCGCGCGGCTCGCGACCCTTTACCGCCAACCGCGACGGCTTCGTCCTCGGCGAAGGTTCCTGGATGTTCGTGATGGAACGCGAGGAAACGGCGCGCGCGCGCGGCGCGCACATCTACGCCGAAGTCGCAGGCTATGGCTCGACGTGCGACGCCTACCACCGCGTACGCATGGACGAGTCGGGCGAAGAGCCGGCGCGCGCGATGATGCTCGCGATGAATGACGCAGGCGTCGCGCCGAGTGACGTGCAATACGTCAACTATCACGGCACGTCGACGGATCTGAACGATCGCATCGAGACACGCGCGGTGAAGCTCGCATTCGGCGAACACGCGACGAAGCTCGCGGGCTCCGCGACGAAGTCGATGATCGGACACCCGCAGGGCGCTTGCGGTGCAGCAGGCGTCGCGGCAACGCTGATGGCGTTTCGCGACGACATCCTTCCGCCGACGATCAACCTCGACACGCCCGATCCCGAGTGCGATCTCGACTACATCCCGAACGTCGCGCGTGCGCAGCACATCGACGTCGCGGTGTGCAACACGATCGCGTTCGGATCGAAGAACTCCGCGCTCGTGCTGAAGCGGTGCGACTGATGTTCACGCCGAAACGGATCCCGTCGCACGAGCTGCTCGACGAGCACGACGCGCCGCAGGCGGACGTCGAGCAATCGCTGCGCGATCTGCGCTGGATCAACAAATACTGTGGCGGCATCCCGATCTATCGCGCGCTCGTCCGCAAGTTCGCGCCGCGGTCGATCCTCGACATCGGCACCGGCACATCCGATTTGCTCGAAGCGATGCCCGACGTGCCGCTGCGCGTCGGCCTCGATTTCAAGATCGATCACCTGCTCTACATGCGCGACGGCTCGCGCGTGAAGCGCGTGGTCGGCGACGCGCATCGTCTCCCGTTTCGCGATGGCGCGGTCGATCTCGTGACGTCCTCGCACTTCTTTCATCACTTTTCTCCCGACGAGAACGTGGGCATCCTCGGCGAGTCAGTGCGCGTGTCGCGCAAAGGCGTCGCGGTGAACGACACGCGCCGTCACTACGCGCCTTTGCTCTTCGTGCTGCTCCTCGGCGCGTTGCGTTTCGTCGGACGCATCACGCGCGAAGACGCACCCGCATCCGTCCGACAGGGCTACACGCTCGGCGAAGCGCGCGATGTCGCGACACGCGTGCGCGGTGCGGCGAAAGCGCAGGTCGTGCGCAAGTGGCCGTATCGCTTCGGACTGCTGCTGTGGAAGTAGACGTCGCGATCATCGGCGCCGGTCCGGCCGGCTCGACGCTCGCGGCGTTGCTTGCGAAGCGCGGCGCCGACGTCGCGCTGTACGACAAAGAAGAGTTCCCGCGCGACAAGCTTTGCGGCGAGTTTCTCTCGTACGACGCGCTCCCGATCCTCGACAAACTCGGCGTACTCGAGGCAATCGAACATGCGCCGGCGATCGAAGGCTGCCGGATCGTCGGCAGAAAGCGCACGTACGAATTCGCGCTCCCTCATCCCGCACGCGGCGTGTCGCGCATGCTCCTCGACGCGACGCTGCTCGACGCCGCCACACGCAACGGCGCGCGATTCGAAGTGCGCACGATCGGCGATCTCAAAGAATTCAGCGCAAAGATCGTGGTGGGCGCCTGGGGCCGCTGGGGCCGTTTCGATCAACACCTGCACCGCTCATTCATCAAAGCCACCGACCGCAACTTCGGCTTCAAGCGCCACTACGTCAAAACCGCCAACCGCCAACTGCCACCCGCCAACCAAATCGACCTCTACTCCTTCGACCGCGGCTACCTCGGCGTCAACGCAATCGAAGGCGGCCAGACCAACATCTGCGGACTCGTCCACGCGTCGCGTCTCGAAGGACACAAAGGCCGCTGGGACGCGTTCGTCGAAACGATTCGTGGCGAGGAGCCGCAACTCGAAGCGCTCTACGCCGCGCACGAGCCGGCGCAGGAGCATTTCCTTTCCTCCGAGCCCGTGATCTTTCGTGCGCGCTCGGCCGTCGAAGGCGGCGTGTTCATGATCGGCGATGCCTCAGGCGTCATCGATCCGCTGACCGGCAACGGCATGGCGATGGCCATCCAGTCTGCGCTGCTCCTCGCGCCGCTGCTTCTGCGTTTGCTCGCCGCACCAGCGAATCGCGGCGCAATCGAGGCCGAGTATCGCCGCGCACATCACGCGTTCTTCGCGCCGCGCATTGCCTGGAGTCGCGCCGCGGCGAAACTCCTCTCGCGTCCGCGCCTCATCGACGCCGCGATGACGGCGGTGCGCTCGCCCCGTATCGGCGAACTCTTCCTGCGCCGAACCCGCGCGTCAATCGACACAATCGCGCGCATGGCGTCGGCGCTATGATTCGCTCCTGATGGCGCCGCTTCCCGAAGGCGAGTTTCTTCTGCCGCTGTTTCCCCTGCCGAACATCGTCTTCTTTCCTCACACGCGCCTGCCGCTGCACATCTTCGAGCCGCGCTATCGCGAGATGATCAAGGACGCGCTCGAATCCGATCAGCGCTTCGGGATCGTGCTGCTGCGTCCCGGCTGGGAACCCGAGTACTTTGGCGCGCCGCCGGTCTTCAGCTACGGCACCCTCGGCGTGATCGAACAGGCCGTGCCGCTCGAAGACGGCCGCTACAACATCGTCGTGCGCGGCGACGTGCGCTTCCGCATCGTCGACGAAGTCTCACGCGTGCCGTATCGCATCGCGCGCGTCATCGCGGAGCCCGAGCCCGAACGCGATCCGCACGAAGCGTTCGCGCAGCGCGAGCGGCTCGCCGATCTCTCGCATCAATACCTGCGCTATCTCCCCGATCAGAGCGCGGTGCCCGAGATCGAAACCGTCGATCTCGACGCACTGACGAACGCGCTGATCATGTCGCTGAACCTCGACATCGAAGAGAAGCAGAAACTGCTCGAGATGAACGACGTCCTCGCGCGCGCCGAAGAGATCGGGAACGAGCTCGCGAATCGCATCGAGAGTCTGCGATTCCTCTCGCCGTTCCGCCGCACCAGCGACCCGACGCAGAACTAGCCGCGATAGCTCTCGGCGAATTCCATCGCGTGGTACGTGATGATCAGGTCCGCGCCCGCGCGCTTGATCGACGTCAGGACTTCGTTCATCACGCGCGTGCCGTCGATCCAGCCGCGTGCCGCGGCCGCCTTCACCATCGAGTACTCGCCGCTGACGTTGTACGCCGCGAGCGGAAGCTGGAACGAGTCGCGCGTCTCGCGAATGACGTCGAGATACGAGAGCGCCGGCTTGACCATGATGATGTCCGCGCCTTCCTCAACGTCGATCGCGGTTTCGCGCAACGCCTCGAGCCGGTTCGCCGGATCCATCTGATACGTGCGGCGATCGCCGAACTGCGGCGTCGACTCCGCAGCTTCGCGGAACGGGCCGTAGAATCCGGACGCGAACTTCGCGGAGTACGACATGATCCCGACGTCGGACAGCGAGCGTTCATCGAGCGCGCGGCGAATCGCGCGCACGCGTCCGTCCATCATGTCCGACGGTGCGACGAAGTCCGCGCCGGCAGCCGCGAACGAGACGGCCTGCTTCATCAGCAGCGGCAACGTCTGATCGTTGTCGACGTCCTTCACGCCGTTGCGATCGACGATGACGCCGCAGTGCCCGTGATCGGTGTATTCGCAGAGACAAACATCGGCGATGACGGTCATCTCGGGGACGTGACGCTTGATGCCTTCGATCGCCGACTGCACCGGCCCCGTCGGATCCCACGACGACGAGCCGATCGCATCCTTGAACTCGGGCAGGCCGAAGAGCAGCACGGCGCGAATGCCGACGTCGTATGCGCGACGCGCATCGTCGACGACTTCCTGCACGCGCGACTGGAAGACGCCGGGCATCGAGCTGATCTCGACGCGCGGACGGTTCTGCGGGACGACGAACAGCGGATAGATCAGATCGTCGGGACGGACGATGGTCTCGCGCACCAGCGCGCGGATGCCGTCGGAGCGGCGCAGTCGCCGCGGGCGGATGGTGCTGTCGTTGGTCGTCGCGCGAGTCACGGTCGCGTCACTCATCGTCATGGTCTTCGTCGTCATCGAGGTCTCCGGCAAAGTAGTAGGCGCGCGTGCACTCGGGCGAACAGAACCGCCGGCCGAAGCCCGCGCGATGCGCGCAATCGGAGCAGAAGAAACGGTGGCAAATCGCGCACGGCTCCAGCCGCGACTTCGCCTCCGTGTCCCCGCATCCCACGCAAACCCGTTCGATCATCAGCCCCAATCCCCACGCACCGCCACGAAATATCTCATCCCATCGCCGGTTTAAGTGTAGTCCTCACCACACGTTGATGTGCGTGAGGGCTCCTTGACGGCCGGTACCCGGAACCCTACAATCCCGGTCCCCATCCTGTCGAGTGATGTGGCGGTGTAGCTCAGATGGTTAGAGCGGGCGTCTCATAAGCGCTAGGTCACTGGTTCGACTCCAGTCACCGCCACCAAATCTCGACTCTCCTGCATCATCCTCCCTAAACTTTTCCCGTCGGGTTGTAGAAATCCGGTGTGGTCATTCGTCGTCATCGTGAAGGCGGGCAGAACGCCCGCTCCGAATGACGAATACAGGAGAGAACGATGCCCCAATTTCTCGTTGCTGGTTACCTCCCCGACGATTTCGACCCGACCCAGATGGACGAATCGGTGGGCCGCGAGATCCACGCGCTCAACAAGGAAATGATCGCCGCCGGCGTCCGAAAATTCGCCTGCGGCCTCGGCGCCGCGAAAGCACTGCGCCCGCAGACCGATGGCGGAGTCCTCATCACCGACGGTCCGTACCTCGAGACGAAGGAACACATCGGCGGCTTCTGGATCCTCGAATGCGCCGACATGGACGAGGCCCTGGCGTGGGCGCGCAAAGGCGTCGCCGCGACTCGTGGACACGTCGAAGTCCGCGAGATCTTCTTCCAGCCGTCCACCGACTAGCGAGGAGCCAACCAATGCTGACCAAAACGGTTGCGGCAATCGCAATCACTGGCTTCGCCCTGCTCGCTTTCCCCGTGACGGCGCAGGAGGACACGACGCCCTATCCAAAGATGGCCCCGATCGAACAGTACCTGATGGATCGCAACGCGGAGATCGCGCTGGCTCGCAGCGCCGCGCCGGACGCCATCTCGCGCGACGCGTCCGTTCTGGTGATGACGCGCCGCGGCTACGAAACCGCGGTCGAAGGAAAAAACGGGTGGGTGTGCTGGGTCGGACGTGGCTGGATGGCGATGTTCGATCATCCCGAATTCTGGAGCCCGAAAGTTCGCGCCGCGGATTGCCTCAATCCGCCGGCCGCCCGCTCGCTCCTTCCGTACGCCCACAAACGCACCGAGCTTCTTCTGGCCGGTCACACGAAACAGGAAGTCATCGCCGCGATCAAAGCCGGCATCGACAAGAGAGAACTGCCACCTCTCGAACCAGGCGCGATCTCCTACATGATGTCGAAGTCCGCGTACCTCACCGATCACGGCGGCCACAACGCCCCGCACCTGATGTTCTTTCAATCCGACCAGAACGACGCAGCGTGGGGCGCGAACCTCACCAACTCGCCGGTGCTGTCCGTCAACTACTGGTATCTCTCCGCCGACGCCTATCCGCAACTCAAAGCCTTCCCGCCTGTCTCCGTCTTCGTGGTCGGAGTCGAGAAGTGGTCCGACGGCTCGGCGATCGGACACGCGCAGTGAGCAAGGAGCCGCGTGATGCGATTCATGCTGATGGTGATCCCGACCGCACCCGACGCCGTAGCCTCGGCCGAAGCGACGGCGAAGAGGATCGAGTACAACAAGGCGCTGCAGAAAGCAGGAGTGCTGCTCGCGCTGGATGAATTGCTTCCTCCCTCGACGGGAGCACGTGTTTCGTACGCGGACGGAAAACCGGCGGTGATCGACGGACCGTTTGCGGAGTCGCGAGAGGTCATCGGCGGTTACTGGATCATTCAAGTTCGCTCGCGCGAAGAAGCCATTGAGTGGGCCCGGCGTGCTCCGATGTCTCAGAATGAAACGATCGAAGTACGTCAGATTCAGGAGATTGCGACCGAGGTTGCATGAGCGATGTTGCGAAGACCATTGAGGCCGTGTGGAGGATCGAGTCCACACGGCTCATCGCTGCGATCGCGCGTGTTACTCACGATGTCGGCATCGCTGAAGAGCTCGCGCAGGATGCGCTCGTCA
>DASVNL010000099.1:0-3698 GCA_036383875.1 Thermoanaerobaculia bacterium | reverse complement strand
CGCGTGCCTTCGTCATCGGAGACATACGCGCGCACCGTCGAGCCGTCGTAATGCACCGCGATCGCGCTGTAGCAATCGAGCTGCGCGCCGAACTTCTGCAGCACGCCGCGCTCGATGATCGCCGCGCGCGCACTGACATCGTGATTGATCGCGTTCGCCGCCGCGCGCGCGTCATCGTTCGTCGCGAGACACTCCAGCGCGACGATGCCTTGTCCCGCGGCAGGCAGCATCTCGTCGAGCGAAAAGTACGACGTGATCTCGCTCGCGCGCCCGAGCCGCGTGAGTCCGGCGCTCGCGAGAATGATTCCGGCGTACTGGCCATCGCGCGCTTTCTGGATGCGCGTGTCGACATTGCCGCGAATCTCCGCGATCGTGAGGTGCGGAAACATCTGCCTGAGTTGTGCGCGACGTCGCGGCGCACTCGTGCCGATGATCGCGCCCGCGGGCATGTCCGCGAACGCCTTCCCTTCGACGTGAATCCACGCATCGCGCGGATCGGCGCGTTCGAGAAATCCGGCGAGCGCGAAATGCTCGGGGATGATCGACGGGACGTCTTTGAGACTATGCACGGCGACGTCGATCTCGCCGCGCTCCAGCGCTTCTTCGAGCTCTTTGATGAAGAGTCCCTTGCCGCCGATCGTCGCAAGCGAGACGTCCGCGCGTTTATCGCCGGTGGTCTTCACGATCACGAGCTCCGCGTCGAATCCCGCATCGCGCAGACGTCGCGCGGCTTCGTTGGCCTGCCACAGCGCGAGCTGACTTCCGCGAGTTCCGATGCGCACGCGTTTCATTTCGCGAGCCCGAAGATTTTCCGAATGGTCCGCCGTAACGACTCCCGCTCCTGCGGCTCCTCGGATGCCTCTTTGAGTTGCAGGATCGGGTAGTGGAGGATCTTGTTCACGAGCTGCGTCGAAAACATCTCGATCGTTTCGCGCTGCTCGGCGGTCATCGGTCCGACTTTGCGCAAACATTTCTCGAGCTCCGCCGCGCGAATCGCCTCGAGCCGCTGCTGCAGTTCGAGAATCGTCGGCACCGCGTCCTGCGCGACGAGGCGTTTGCGGAACCCGTCGACTTCGCGCACGACGATCTGCTCGGCGTCGAGCGCCTTCGTCTGCCGCAACTCGCGATTCGCATCGGCGACCTGCTGCAGATCGTCGACGTTGTAGAGATACGCACCGTCGACCTTCGCGACTTCAGGGTTGATGTTGCGCGGGACGGCGAGGTCGATGAGGAAGAGATTGCGATTGCGTCGCGCGTCGAGCGCGCGTCGCACGTGCGCGGTCTCCACGAGGAAGTGCGGCGCCGCGGTCGAGGCGATGACGATGTCGCACTTGCCGAGGTGCTCGTCGAAGCTGTCGAAGTTCACGGCGGACCCTTCGAAACGATGCGCGAGCTCGACGGCGCGATCGTACGAACGATTCGCGACGAAGACCTGCTTCACGTCCTGCTGATGCAGATGCTCCGCGGTGAGCTCGCCCATGTCGCCGGCACCGAGAAGCAGGACGTGCAGGCCGCGCAAGTCGCCGAAGATTTTCTTCGCGAGCTCGACGGCCGCGTACGGAATCGAGACGGCGTGCTCGCCGATGCCCGTGTCGGTGCGAATCTTCTTCGCGACGCGCATCGTGTTTTCGTAGAGCTGCATGAGCAGCGTGTCCGCGGTGCCGAGCTCGACGGCCGCGGAGAAGGCGCGCTTCACCTGACCCGCGATCTGTGGCTCGCCGACGATCATCGAGTCGAGGCCCGATGCGACGCGGAACAGATGCTTCACGACGTCGCCGTGTCGAAGGATGTAGAGATGTTTTTCGAGCTCGCCGCGACCGGTCTTCGCGATCGTCGCAAGCCACTCGACGACGTGCGTGATGACGTCTTCGTCGCGCGTCGAGACGATGGCTTCGACGCGATTGCACGTCGACAACACAGCCGCGCCGTCGACACCATCGATGCCGCGCAACGCCTCGGTGGTTTCCTCGAGTTTCGGTTCGGGGATGCTCAGACGCTCGCGCACATCGACGGGCGCGGTGCGGTGGTTGAGACCGACCAGGATCAGGGGCATCTGACCCTCGCATCCTGACCAAAGGGAAGGATCTCCGGTGCCCCAGCGAGAGCCGCGCGATACGCCTGACGCGCGCACCTGGCTGTGGCACAAGAGATTCCTCCCTCTGGTCGGAATTCAACCGAAAGAATCATCCCCGAATCCCCAGAATCGCCACGACGATCGCGATGAACGCGCCGGCCGAGACGAACAGCATCCGCTTCTTGCGGTACGTGTTGCTCACGTACGACTGCAGCAGGATCCCGAACAGAACCCACGCGGTGACTGCGCCGACTTGCTTCACGCGGATGTCCATCAGCCCCGCGGTCGTGCGATACGACCAGAGCACGCCGGCGAGAAGTCCGATCGTGTAGATGCTGAATCCGATCGCGAGTGCGCGATAGCTCACGGTCTTGCAGACGTCGAGGCTTGGAATCCAGTCCCACAGACGTCCGCGCTTTTTGTTTTTCAGCGCGCGATCCTGCATCAGTGCGAGCAGAAGAAACGCGAGTCCGATCAACAGGCCCGCGGTGCCGAGGGTCGACATCAAGAGATGCAGCGTGAAGACGTTCGAGCGAAGCTCCGGATCGAGCACGGTGAAGTTCTCACCGACGACCGCGGAGATCGTGAGCAGAAGCAGCACGAGCGGGTAGACGAAGAACGACGCAGCGTAGACGCGATAGCGAATCCACAATCCGAGCTCGACCGCAAACACGACCCACGCCACGAAGCTCGCGGCCTCGGGGAGGTTCGTGATCGGCGGATGTCCCGTGCGCGCGCAGATCGTGCCGATCCACACCGTCTGCGCGACGAAGCCCGCGATCATCATCACGAGGCCCGTGTACTGCAGCCGCTTCTCGCGAATGAAGAGCGAGATCAACGCCGCGAGCGTGCCGAGCGCGTAGCAGGCAAGCGCGACATACAGCATGTCCGTCAATGCGAATCTCATGGCTGCGCCGTCAAATGTTTGCAGAACACGACCTTGTCGTCTTCGATTCTGTAGAAATCCTTGATGCGCGAGATCTCGTGATACCCGGCGCGCTGATAGAAACGAATCGTTGGCGCGTAACTCCGCTTGGACGACGTTTCGATCAAGAGCATCCGGCCGTCGCGTCTGCGCACTTCATTCTCTACGAATCGCAACAGCAACTGGCCGATGCCCTGGCCCTGCCGGTGCGGATCCACCGCGATCCAATACAAGTCGAACACGCCGTCAGTGAGCGGCGTCGGGGCGAAACAGACGTAGCCCTGAATCGCACGCGTCGGTCCGCTGTCCGGTTCTTCGAGAACGTGCACCGCGTATTCGCTGCGATCGCCGAGGTGCAGCGACTGGTCGACGAGCTCCATCGCCCAGCCGACTTCCTGCGACGTGAACCGCGCCGTGGAGATGAGGATCTCCTCGATGCGCAGACGATCAGCTGGGACGACCGGACGAATGTTCATCGCGACGAACGTGCATTATGGTGGAGCGGCGGGCTCTCAGCCCGCCGGGCTGCATTCGACAGGCTCAGAGCCTGTCGCCCCACTACGCCGTGCGGCGCTGGCGCACGCGCGTCGCGTATCGCTCGAACAGGTGCACGGAATCCTTCGGCACCCACGCCGTGATGTTCACCACCGTGTCGCTGCTCGTCTGCTCCGACACCTCGGCGATCTGATGAAGCTGCGC
>DASVNL010000098.1:0-21266 GCA_036383875.1 Thermoanaerobaculia bacterium | reverse complement strand
CCGCTATGAGCACTGCGGAGAGCGAGAAGTACGTCTACTACTTCGGCGACGGTCAAGCCGAGGGCAACGCGAAGATGAAAGACGTCCTCGGCGGCAAAGGCGCAGGCCTCGCCGAGATGACGAACATCGGCGTCCCGGTTCCTCCGGGCTTCACGATTTCGACGGGCGTCTGCACGTACTTTTACGCACACGACAAGAACTACCCGCCTGAGCTCGAGCAAGCCGTCGCGGAGAACCTCGCGAAAGTCGAGGCGTCCGTGGGCCGCAAGTTCGGCGATCGCGCGAAGCCGTTGCTCGTGTCCGTGCGCTCCGGCGCGCGCGCATCGATGCCCGGCATGATGGACACGATCCTCAACCTCGGCCTCAACGACGAGACCGTGCAAGGGCTCGCGCAGTCCAGCGGCGACGAGCGATTCGCGCTCGACTCCTACCGGCGCTTCATTCAGATGTACTCCGACGTCGTGCTCGAGATCGATCGCGAGCATTTCGAGCATGAACTGCACGCGTTGCGCGATCGCGTCGGCGCGAAGAACGACGCCGCGATTCCCGCGGAGTCGCTGCGCGAGCTCGTCGCGACGTACAAGAAGATCGTGAGCGACAAGCTCGGTCACGACTTCCCGCAGGACGTGCACGAGCAGCTCTGGGGCGCGGTCGGCGCGGTGTTCACGTCGTGGAACAACCAGCGCGCGATCACCTATCGCAAGCTCAATCAGATTCCCGACGACTGGGGCACCGCGGTCAACGTGCAGTCGATGGTCTTCGGCAACATGGGCGATGACTGTGCGACCGGCGTCGCGTTCACGCGCAATCCGTCGACGGGCGAGCATCGCTTCTTCGGCGAGTACCTGCCGAACGCGCAGGGCGAAGACGTCGTCGCGGGCATTCGCACGCCGCTGCCGATCTCGCGCGCGCAGGCTGTCGGTGACGAGAAGTCGCTCGAAGAAACGCTGCCCGAGGTTTACGAGCAGCTCGTCGACGTCTACAAGAAACTCGAAGCGCATTACCGCGACATGCAGGACATCGAGTTCACGATCCAGTCGCGGAAGCTGTACCTCCTGCAGACGCGCACCGGCAAGCGCACGGGCTTCGCAGCGGTGAAGATCGCGTGCGACATGGTCGACGAGAAGTTGATCACGCACACCGAAGCCGTCGAGCGCGTCGAAGCCGGACAGATCGTGCAGTTGCTCGCGCCGGTTTTCGATCAGAAAGAAAAAGAGAAAGTCCTGAAGGGCGGACGCATGCTCGGCCGCGGACTTCCCGCCGGTCCTGGCGCGGCTGCCGGACAGATTGCGTTCAGCGCCGAGCGCGCGGTCGCGATGGCGAAAGATGGTCCGGTGATTCTCGTGCGCATCGAGACGTCGCCGGAAGACATCGCCGGCATGCACAGCGCGGCCGGCATTCTCACGACGCGCGGCGGACTCACGTCGCACGCGGCGGTCGTGGCGCGCGGCATGGGACGTCCGTGCATCGTCGGCGCGGGCTCACTCAAAGTCGATTACGGCAAAGGCGAGTTGCGCAGCGAAGGACATGAGCCGCTCGAAGAGGGCGACTGGCTGTCGATCGACGGAACGACCGGCGAGATCATCGGCGGGAAGCTGGCCACGCGCGACTCCGAAGTCATCCAGGTGCTGATCGAAGGGTCGATGCAGGCCAGCGACTCCGAGACGTTCCGCAATTTCGACCGGCTGCTGAAGTGGGCAGACGAGATCCGCACGATGGGCATCCGCACGAACGCGGACACGCCGAACGACGCGCGCGTCGCGCGACTGTTCGGCGCGGCGGGCATCGGCCTGTGCCGCACGGAGCACATGTTCTTTGCGGAAGAGCGCATCCTGAAAGTGCGCGAGATGATTCTCGCGCGCAACGAGAAGGGTCGCCGCCGCGCTCTCGACGAGCTGCTGCCGTTCCAGAAGAACGACTTCGAAGGGATCTTCCGCGAGCTGCCCGGCATGCCGGTCACGGTCCGATTGCTCGATCCGCCGCTGCACGAGTTCCTGCCGCAGACCGAGGGGCAGATCTCGACGGTCGCGCGCGACATGGGCTGGGGATTCGTCGAGCTGCGCGCGAAAGTGAATCAGCTCCACGAAACGAATCCGATGCTCGGCCACCGCGGCTGCCGCCTCGGCATCACCTTCCCTGAAATCTACGAGATGCAGGTGCGTGCGATCTTCCAGGCCGCGTGCGACGTGAAGAAGGACGGCGTCGACGTGCGTCCCGAAGTGATGATTCCTCTCGTCGGGACGGTGAAGGAACTGCAGCTCACCACCGAGATGACGCGCCGCGTCGCCGCGGAAGTCATGCAGGAGATGGGCGTCGACGTACCGTTCCTCGTCGGCACGATGATCGAGATCCCGCGCGCGGCGCTGATCGCGGAGAAGCTCGGCGAAGTCGCAGAGTTCTTCTCGTTCGGCACGAACGACCTCACGCAGATGACGTTCGGCTACTCGCGCGACGACGCCGGCACGTTCCTTCCCGACTACGTCGACAAGAAGATCCTGCCGAAGGATCCGTTCGAGTCGATCGACCAGGAAGGCGTCGGGCAACTCGTGCGCCTCGGCACCGAGAAAGGTCGCGCGGGCAATGCGAACCTGAAAGTCGGCGTGTGCGGTGAGCACGGCGGCGATCCGGACTCGATCCGCTTCTTCCGCTCGTGCAACCTCAATTACGTTTCGTGCTCGCCGTACCGCGTCCCGGTCGCGCGCCTCGCGGCCGCACAGGCGGAGCTCGCGGCGAAAGCGTACGAAGGCTAGCTGGCTGGTTGTCAGTTGTCGGTTGTTGGTTGTCGGGAGGCTGCCGCACAACCACGCGCCAGCTCCGTCCGGCGCAGCACAACCTACGTCCGGTTGCGCGCCTCGGGTCCAGGTTGCCGTCCCCCGACGACTGACAACCGGCAACCGCCGACAACCCCCTCCAAATAACCCCCTCCGATGGGCAGCGCTCGGCGTGCGCCATCTCACGCCTGTCGCACCTGCTACCAAAATTGGTTGATTTTGCGTCCTTTTTTTCACGGGTTTCTGACGGGTGCAGAGACGGCTGGCCATCTCTCGCGGGACTATTTTGTGACGCACGACACAATTCACTCGCGGTGTTATCCAACACCAACAGAGGGGCGTAGAGCCCCTTTTTGTGTCTCTGGAGGAGCGCGAAGCAGCACTGAAGCTCAGAGCCTGATTCGTATCCGCCGGTTCTCGTGATTCGAGGGGGAAGGGCGCCCACACGCCCTTCCCCCCTTTCTGGTCTCCCACGATGGAAATATTGCGAAAAACGCCTCACGGGCGTGACGGGAGAGGTCTGTCTATGCGGAAGACACGAAGCGGCGAGCAGGGGGCAGCGCTTGTTGTCGTCATCTTTGCCTCCACGCTGATCCTGCTGATGCTCATGACGGCGCTGCTGCTGACGCGCATGTCGGGACGGGCGCTGGCCCGTCAGCTTCAGTCGCAGGGTCAGGCCACCAGCGCCGCTTCGGCAGGGATCAACGAGGCGTTGTCGTGGTTCGTGCACCAGCCGGTGCAGCCGGTGACGACGTTCGATCCGAAGGTCGACAGCGGCGGCGTCTGCACGCACACCCCGCCGCACTCGCCCCTCATTTTCGAATCTGAAGAGCCGGCGCTCGGCGTCGTCCGGTCGTTCGAAGTCTCGGGGCCCGGACGGGTCTGGGCGCGCTACGAAGTGCGCCGTCCCGCGGCCGGCGTGCCGTGTCCCGTGGTCGACATCAGCGCGCGTCGCGGGAAGGCGCAGGCTGGGATGATCTGGCGCGTGGCGTCCGAGGGGATTGTCTACGTGCGGAACAACCCGAGTGTGGGGCCGACCGTGCGACCCAACTTCGTCCTCGCCCGACGCACCATGGCCGTCGACGTCCAACGCCTCGGCCTCGTGTTGCCCGGCACCACCGCGGCCCTCGCAGCGATCCGCGGCAGCAACGTCAACCTCATTCGCCCCTCGCGCGTGCAGGGCGGCTCGGCCGGCATCGGCGCGGTTTATCCGCCGTCCACCGGCACGCCGGGCGGCAACGGGACGTACAGCGGAAACCCGGCGCGCAGCACCGGTACGAACACCGCCGCGTTCTCGCTGCAGACCATCTTCGGCGTGACGCAGTCCGAGCTTCTGGCGATGGCCGATCTCGTCGTCGATGACGAGTCGCAGTTGCCGACGCCGCTGCCCGACATGTCGCTCATCGTCATCCGCGGCAACGCCACCTTCAACGCGACGCGGAAGCTCACCGGCAGCGGCATCCTCGTCGTCCTCGGCAATCTGATTCTCAACCCCAACTCCGACACCTACTACAGCGGCGTGATCTGGGTCGGCGGCACCTTCAACCTCTCGCCTCCCGGGATCATCAACGGCACGGTCGTCGCCAACGGCAACGTGCAGATCTCCGGCGGCAGCGAGGTCGCGGAGATCAACTACGACGCCTCGATCATCAATCAGATCCGCCAGCAGATGGGCAACTACCTCTTCAGCCGCAGCCCGTGGATCGTCACGAAACCGTCGGAGGAGTGCGCGCAATGAGACGCAATGAACGAGGCATGACTCTGGTCGAGGTCCTGGTGTCGCTGGCCATCGTGGCCGTGATCATCGCCTTCACGACCTCGATGGTCTCGACCGTGCTCCGCGGCACGCAGGACAACATCAACAAGCAGTTCGCGACGCAGAAGGCCGTTTCGATGCTCGAAGAACTGCGCGCGCTGATTCAGACGCAGTCCGGCACCACCACCATCGTGCTCGACGACTACGACGACGGCACGACCAACCGCACCGTCCTCACGACGCAGCGCACCATCACCGATCCCGCCGATCCCGCGAGCGGCAACACGCGCGCGGGCGGCCAGTGGCTGTACGAGCGTCGCGTGACCGTGCAGCGCGTTCGCGGCGCGAACGATCTGCGCATCGTGAACGTGAAAGTCTTCGTGCGCGAGACTTCCGGACCACGGCTGCTCGCCGAAGTCGCGGGCGTGCTCAGCACGATCGGCCAGAACATGCCGCCGACGCAGGTGTACGACGTTTATCTGATCGCAGTCGAGAACGTCCCGGGCTGGTGGCTGTACATGGACAACGTCGTGCCGTTCGTCGAGAACGCGATGCAGGATCTCGAGGCGCGGCATCCGGGCCTGCAGTTCCGCAAGCATTGGATCAAAAAGCTCTCGTACGGCCGCGATCAGCTTTATCGGCCGTACGTGAACAAAGAGGAAGACTCGACCGCGCAGATCGACAAGGTCTATTTCTATCCCGGCAAGATGCCGGACGACGCGCCGGTCGAGAAGTACTACCCGTTCGATGCGCTCAAGGGCCGCATGTGGCTCGACGGCGACGAAGTGAACTCCGACGACAACGCGACGGCGTACTCGTTCGCCGATCAGTTCAATCACTCGATGCGCTACCCGGACGAGCTCGCGCTCTTCAACGACCGCAAGAACGCGGGACTCGAGACCGCGGATGAGTTCACGCTTCGACTGCTGCTCGACGACATGGCGATGCATCCGTCGAAGTACACGAACGCGATCGTCATCAACCTGCACGGCGAGCTCTTTCCGTTCCCGCCCGTCCGCAACTACTCGGATGCGGCGAAGGATCCGGACCTCTATCCGTATCAGCGCGCGGTCACGCATCCGGAACGCATCGCGTACACGAACACCGACGCGATGCGGCTGCGCGTCTACGCGTACCACAACAACATCGCCAATCCGTCCGCCGTGCCGAACAAGATGAGCGAGCCGATCACGGTCACGATCAAAGGCCTGAACTGGACGCCGAGCTCCGCGGACATCGTGGCCATCACGGGCGGCATCGATCAGGATGGCGACGGGACGACCGAGTCGTACTCGCGCGTCAATCCGAGCACGAGCTCCAGCTCGGCGATGTGGTTCGAGCGCACCGTCGTCGGCGGTGACGCGGTCATCAAGCTGCACAACTCGCCGCTGAAATCGCCGTGCTATCCGAACTCGACCTGCAGCAGCAGCGGCGGGCTGCGATCGACGCGACGTCTCTACGCGCTCGAGTACATCCCGTCGCCCGTCGAAGATCTGCCGGACCTCCTCGTGCCGACGCCGTTCTCGACCGACCTTGCGACGCAGGGCGACGTGGTCAAGAACACCGCCCGCTGGATCATCACGATCCCCGCCTCCGCGCTGGCGAACAACAAGACCTACACCATCGAGACGCGCATCGGAAACGACAACACCACCGGCACGATTGCCAACAAGGTCTGGAATCTCTCGCGCACGTACGCGTGGCGCGGCGATGACGTCTGGAAGTACGGCGACGCCACGCACGACGCCAACATGCCGCTCACCGAGCGGTTCCAGATCATCGGCGATCCGCGCCATTGTCCGTACGCCGATCTCAAGATGCCGCACGCCGGCTCGGGCCGCACGAACGCGGACACGCTGGGCATGGGCTACAACCGCTACTTCGACGACTTCCACAACGCGTCGACGAACGCGCTCGCGTCGTGGCCGGGCTGGTCGTATCGCGCGCCGGTCGGCGGAACGCCGTACGGCGTGAAGAACAACTCCAGCGACACGACGGCCGGCAACGACGGCTGGGATACCGTCGGCAGCTATCTCGAGATCGACATGCCGCGCATCTTCCAGATCCTGCGCTCGTCGATCGTGCGCACGCACTCGATCTACACGACGATGACCGGCTTCTCGTATTACTACGTCGGCATCGGCGGCGAGATCGGCTACGACTCGTCGAACGGATTCCCCGACAGCATCCCGGTCTCCTCGAAGCCGTTCACCGGCTCGAACGGGACGCGCTACGAGCAGTCGATCACCGACACCACGATCAACTTGATCCTCGGCGGCGTGAAGTACATCCGCGAGAACAACTCCGGCTCGGATTACTGGTGGTCGATGAACTGGCTCGGCGAGCTCGCGCCCGATTCGGCATGGGGCCAGTGGTCGTCGGACGGCAATCTCGACACGGGCACCGGCACGGGGACGTTCTCCCGCGTGCTGCGCGGCTCGATCAACACGCGGCTCCCGTCCGGCACGTCGCTCATCAACACCGTGCGCCGCACGGCGGAAGAGGGCAGCACAGCGTTCTTCTGGAGCGGCAGCACCGGCTCGACGTTCCATCATCGCTACGAAGACAGCACGACCGGCAATCTCCAGGCGCCCGACGGCACCGCAATCGCGAACTCGTACAAGTTGCCGCTCGCAACGTCGATGGCCAACAGCCGTCCGTTCGCGATCAACGTGAACGACACGGGCATGAACCCCGATCACTTCCTGCAGCAGCCGTACGGCGCCGCGACGACGCTCGGATCACTCGCCGAGTTCTATCGCCACTCGACGGGTGTGCACGGCAGCGCGCTGCTCACGATGCGCAGCGGCAGCGACGTCGCGTTCGTCGCGGTGAACGGACTCTCGCCCGCGGGCGAGTCGGGCGTCGCGTTCATCTCGCGCTGGTCGTTCCTCAGTCTCATCCAGAGCTTCCTCGCCGGCGGCTTGTACAGCACGTCCGGCGTCTACGATCCATCGCGCGTGCGCGAGTTGCCGCGCGTCGTGATCACGACTCCGAACGACAACGTCGATCTCGACAACCCGAGCACGGTGGCAGTCGCGTGGGACGGCCAGTGGCGTCGCTGGGATGGACAGGCGTACACGCCCTCGTATCCCGCCGACTTCGATCAGGACGACGCCGGGACGACCGTGCGCTACACGCCGCTCTACAGTCGCGACAACGGCCGCACGTGGCTGCAGATGCGCGACGACACCACCGCGACGCCGGGGACGCGTCCGGCGAACACGTACCTGCAGACCACGCGGACGTACACGTGGTCGACGCCATCGGCGAGTTTCCCCAAAGGCAACTACCTGATCCGCATCGAAGCGTATCGAGACGAAGTGCCGCTGCACTACGCCTTCCATCAGTACCGCGCATTCATCAAGAGGTAACCGATGCGAAGAAGAGAAAGCCAACGCGGCTTCAACCTGCTCGAGCTGACCGTGGTGCTCGGGATCATCAGCGTCCTCATGATCGTGATCTACACGATGATCGAGGAAACGATGCGCACGACTCTCTTCAATGAGAGTCACAACGATCTCGCGATCCTCTCGCAGGGCGCCGTGAACACGCTGCAGAACGAAGTGCTGCAGACGAAGATGGTCTTTCAGGAAGACACGCTCGGTGCGTCGTATCGCACCGCGCTGCGGCTGCCGACGCAGTATCCGGTCTGGACGGATTCGTTCCTGCCGGTCATCCAGCCCGCGACGAGCATCAATCCCGACACGACGCCGCGCTACACCGGCAACTCGATGCTGCTCGCGCGACAACTCCCGCCGCTCCGCGTCACGTACGACCACGACGGCAACAACGCCACGGCGGAAATCGAGTTCGTCGCGGATCGCTACGTGTTCGAGTACGTCTACCTCACTCCGCTGACGTCGCCGTCGTTCGCAGGCAGCGGCCGTTCGCTCGATCTCATCAACATGACGAGCGTCCCCTATGCCGACTACTTCCAGCTCGTCTCCCTCGGCTCCACCGCAATCTCCCGCATCGTCCCGAAGCTCATCGCCGCGGGCATCGCGCGCGCGTGGGATCCGGGACAGCCGCTCGCCAGCGCGTTCTACGCGCTTTCCGACGCGACCGACGGCACGTTCAACGCCGCGATCTCGAACGCGCGCATCGACAATGCGCGCGCGAAGAGCCTGTTGCCTGGCCTGCGCGGCGGTCGCATTTCGGGGAAGATGTCGTACTCCGTCGCGTTCAATCCGACCGCACCTGCGCAGCCGTATCCGCTGCGCGTTCCGATTCGTCTCTTCGCGCCGACCGTCAGCGGACGCCCGGGATTTCCGAGCGGCTTCGAGGTGAAGATCGCCGGACCGTCAGGCAATCGCCAGGTCATGACGCGGCTCGTGCTGATGTCGCACTACGGCGTGAAGTCGTACGAGTCGCAGCAGGGCTTCGTGACGACGGCAGCGAGGTTCTAGTGCTAGGACGGGTCTTCTTCGAGCCGTTCTTTGCGCCGGTGCCAGAGCCAGAAGCCAACGGCCACCAGCACGATGAACAGCAGGCCGTACTTCTCGATGTGCTCGACGCGGCCGAGGAGCGATTCGATGGCGCGGCCGAAGTAGTAGCCGAGCGCGGTGATGACCACCGCCCACGCGGCGCAGCTCGCGGCTTCGTACAGCAGGAACTTCACGAGCGAGATGCGCGACATCCCGATGATCACCGCGCACGTGATGCGCAGGCCGTACAGCCACTGCGTGATGATGATCGCGGCGGCACCGTAGCGTTCGAACACGCGAATGCCCTTGCCGAAGTGCCGCTTCATGCTGGGAAAACGATCCAGCAGCTTCACGCCGTGCACGCGGCCGAGCCAGAACCAGAACAGATGGCCCAGGTACGCGCCGATGAAGGCGACGACCGTCACCCAGGTGATGTTGAGATATCCGCGCGACGCGAAGAAGCCGGCCGCGACCAGAATCGCTTCTCCTTCGAGAAACGTCCCGACGAAAACGGCAAGGTATCCAAACTGCTCGAGCAGCGTTTCCGGCGTCATTCAGGCCCCATTCGCTGCCAATCGCATCATTACGAGGAAATTGCCGCCATCGTGCGGCGCATTACATTGGACTGGAGGCAATCGATGAAACGTGCCTGGATTCTCCCGCTGGCGGTTGCGGCCGCACTCCCGCTGTTCGCCCAGGAAACCAAGAGCGACACGAAGAGCGAGGCGAAGCCCGCTGAGAGAAAGGCTGTGGAACAGACCAAGGCTCCGGCTGCGGCTGCCACGACCACTGCTGTGCAGCCCGCTCCGGCGCCCGTCGCGACGGCCGATTCTCCGCTCGTCGCCGCAGCGCGTCGCGCTGCGAAGAATCGCACTCGCGCCAAGGGCACGGTGATCACCAACGATACGCTCGCGACGAGCGGCGGAAACGCGCACATCACTACGACTGCCAATCAGGCGCCAGTTCCGAAAATCGAGCCTCGCGCCACCACGGCGAGCTCCTCGCCGCGCAAGAACAACACGACGCAGCAGAGCGAGGCGAAGACGGCGGCCGACAAGGAAAAGGCGCGCGCGGAAGCTGAGCAGAAGCAGGCCCAGCGGGCGATGGCCGCGGAAGAAGGCTACGACGGCGGGCAGGGCGATGACGCCGATGAGATCGTGGTTGGCTCCGATACTCCGCCGCCGCCTCAGCACTGAACGTCTGCACCGCTAGAAGCGGTGCACTCCTTCTCGCGTCTCGACGGTACGAAGGATCTTCTCGAGCAGCACCCACACCTGATCGAGCCGCTGCTCGATCCGCGTAAGCCGTTCATCGAGATCGCCGCTCTCCATCTCCGACACGATGTCCCAGAAGATCGGATCGTTCGGGACGTTGCGCGGCGCTCGCTGGCGCGCGGTGAGCGTGATGTCGTCCTGGTCCTCCGGATAGAGCTTGTCGATCATCGTGGCGATCGAGCTCTCCGGAGCGATCAGCGGTGAAACCGTCATCCCCGTCGCGAGCTCGATGCGATCGAGATTCTCGATGTCCGTCGGATCGACCGTCGCGACTTCGAGACGCTCCCCGTCGACACGCACCGGCACCGCCTTGCACTGCAGGGCGATCGTACGGTTCATCTTGCGCAGGACTTTTTTCGGAATGTCGATGCGAAGAAGGCTGATGCAGGGAACGTCGATCTGCTTGGAGAGAAACGCGGCGAGCACGTTCTCATCGATGAACTTCAGATCGACGAGCGTCGACCCGAATCGCCGTCCCGACTGCTTCTGCTCCGCGAGCGCGATCTGCATCTGAACTTCGTCGATGAGATTCGCTGCGACCAGCATGTCGCCGAGGTTCTGTCGCTGCATGTGCCGGGACATCGTACCCTCTCCCCGCGTGCCGGGGAGAGGGAAACGCAGCATGCGTTTATCGCGCGTGCGCGTGGCGGTGGCGCTTGACTGCGCGATAGCCGCCGATCAGTCCGATGAGCATCCCCAGCTTCCCGAATCCGAGCATGCGTGCTGCGCCCTTCGAGGACTTCTGCCCGAGTCGGAAAACTAGTAGTTGTTTAAGAAACTTGAACATGCGTTGTCCTCCGTTTCACCGTCTGGAAGTGCAACGCCGCTGCCAGTTCGATATCGCGCTAAGTGACTGATCTGCGTTCACTTAACGCGAGCACAGCCACGTAGCCGTAGCCCGTGACGAAGAGGCTGAGAAACGGCAGCGAGCCCCACCGTTGCGCCATCGCGAACGCGATCACCACCGACGCGAAGAAGAGCGTGAGCGCAGTCTCCGCGACGGGAAGACGCGAGCGTCGCGACGCGCGCGCGATTCCGTCGCCGGCCTTCGGCGTGCGCTTGAAGTGTCCGCCCTTCTGCACCAGCCCTTCGATCACCGCCGACGCGTTGCGCACCGACATCCCGACGCCGACCGGCAACACCGCGAACAACTCGCGCCACGACGGCGCCGGACGTCCCGCCCAACGCTGCCCTTCGCGATAAAACAGCAGCACCGAGCCGCTCGACATCGCGAAGAGAGCGAAGTCGATCGCGAACGTCCAGAGCAGTTGGTATTTGTAGCGAAGCAACAGCGCCGGCACGATCAGCAACGCCAGCGCGAGACTCAGCAAATACGCCGTGTTGTTCGTCAGATGAAAGAACGCCTCGGTCTTCACCGAGCGTTCAGCGTCGCTGCGCGCGATCGCGCCGAGGAGCTTGCGCGCGGTCTGCAGTGATCCTTTGGCCCAGCGATGCTGCTGGTCCTGAAATCCGCTGAGCGCCGCGGGCAGCTCCGCCGGAATCTCGACGTCGTTCACGAACGCGAACTCCCAACCGGCGAGCTGCGCGCGATACGACAAATCCAAATCCTCCGTCAGCGTCGACGACGACCAGCCGCCCGCGTCTTCGATCGCGTCGCGACGCCAGATCCCCGCGGTGCCGTTGAAGTTGAAGAACCGTCCGCTGAAATTGCGCGCCGCCGACTCGACCGCAAAGTGCGCGTCGAGAAACAACGCCTGCACGCGCGTGAGCAGCGACTGCTCGCGATTGAGATGCGTCCAGCGCGCCTGCACCATGCCGATGCGCGCGTCCGCAAAGTACGGAACCATGCGCAACAGCGTGTCGGGCTGCGGCACGAAGTCCGCGTCGAAGATCGCGAACAGGTGCGCGTCGCTGCGACGCATCCCTTCCGCGAGTGCGCCGGCTTTGTAGCCATCGCGCGCGCTGCGACGAATCTGCGCGATGCGCACGCCGCGCGACGTCCACGCGATCACGCGCTCGGCGACGATCGCGGACGTCTCGTCCGTCGAGTCGTCGAGCACCTGGATGTCGAGCGCGCCCGGATACTCGAGCGAGGCGACGGCGTCGATCAGTCGCGCGGCGACGTTCGACTCGTTGAACAGCGGGAGCTGCACGGTCAACGGCGGAAACACGTTCGCGGTGACGCGCGCCGGCAAGGGCAGGCGCCGCCGCAATCTGACAAGATGGAACCGATGAACGCTGTAGACGGCGAGGACGCTGAGTACCGCGTAGTACAGCGCCAGAACGGCCGTTTCAACTGGACTCATCGAACCGCGCTGATTCTACTCGCGGCAGCCGTGGGCCTCGCGCCGTTCATCACGCAGCACTTCGGGATGAGCGCGTTCGTCGCGATCTACGCGGTCGCCGCGCTGCTCTGGCTGCGACTCGCGAGTCAGACGACGAAGCTCCTTCCCGCGATCGTCATCGGCGTCGCGCTGCGTTTGCTCGTCATCGCGCCCGAGCCGCTCCTCTCCGGCGATGTCTACCGCTACCTCTCCGACGGTCGCATGCTCGCGAGCGGCGTGAATCCGTACACGTACACGCCCACCGATCCGCGCATCAATCATCCGGAGATCCGCTCGATCTATCCGCCGCACGCGCAATTGCTGTTCGCCGTCGTGCATCAACTGCCGCTGTGGCGATTGCTGATCATCGCGTTCGACGTGCTCGCGTTGTTTCTGCTGCGCGATCGCGCATTCGCGTACGCGACGTGTCCGCTCGTGATCTTCGAAGGGACGTGGAGCGGCCACCTCGACGCGATCGCCGCGGTGTTCCTGCTGATCGCACTCACGCGTCGCAGCGGCGCGGCGCTCGCGTTCGCGGGCGGTTTGAAAGTGATCCCGCTCGCGGCGCTCCCGGTGCTCGCGCGCAACGCACGCTGGAAGAACGCGCTCGCCTTCATCGCGACACTCGCACTGCCGGTGCTCCCGTTTCTCGGCAAGCCGCTGATGCCCGGCTTTCGCGAATACGCAACGCGCTGGATCTTCAACGCACCCGCGTACGAAGTCGTGCGCGCGATCGTCGCGCACATCCCGACGAAGACGATCTGGACGCATCACCCGCTGCGTTTTCCATGGCTCTCCGACTTCGTCTACCAGCACCTGTACGACGACTTCATCACCCGCGCGATCCTCGCGACGATCGCGATCGGCGGGATCCTGCTCGCGCGTCGCGTGACGACCGCCGTCGCCGTGCTGCTGCTCTGCTCGCCCGCGATTCACCCGTGGTACTGGCTGACGCTCGTTCCTTCCGCACTCGTCGAGCGCAGCCGCTGGCTCTACGTCGCGCTGTGCGCACCCGCGTCGTACCTGCTCTACGGTCCTTCTTACGGGCACGCGCACCCGATGCTCGTTTACGCGATCTGCTACTGTGTGCCCGCCCTCGCATGCGTCGTATCGCGCTCCTCTTCCTCGCCGTCGCGCTTCTCTACGTAGGTTCCGGCCTCCTGCCCGGCCGGACGTTCGCGCCGATCGACGTCCCGCTCGACGCGCACGCGTGGAAGAACGATCCAACGCATCGCGTGCGCGTGTCGAACTCGCTGCTCGCCGACGTCGCCGTGCAGTTCGTGCCGTGGGATCACGAGATCGTGAAAATGCTCAGGCGCGGCGAGCTGCCATGGGTGAATCGCTACGCGGGCGACGGCGGTCCGCTGTTCGCGAATCCGCAAACCGCGCTCTTCTCGCCGTTCACCTGGCCGCGATTGCTGTTCGGTCTCGACGGCTGGGCCATCATGGGTTTGCTCAAATTGCTCGCGGCCGCGCTGTGCATGTACTGGCTCGCGCGCGAGCTCGACGTGCCGCCGATGCAGGCCGCGTTCTCGGGCATCGTCTACGCGACGGCCGGCTACACGATCGTGTGGCTGCTCTATCCGATCACGCACGTGTTCACGCTGCTCGCCGGACTCGCGGCGGCATCGCTACGACTGATCAAGTTTCCGCGACTGCGCAACGCCGCGCTCGTGATTCTGTTCGCCGCGCTCTGCACCGCGGGCGGACATCCGGAGTCGCTGTTCATCGGCGTGATCGGAATCTGGGCGTTCCTCATCTGGGAGTGTGAGAAGCGACGCGAGTTCGGTCTCACCGCGATGATCCCGTCGACGGTGGGCGCCGCGCTCGGCTTCCTCCTGCTCGCCGTACAAACCGTCCCCTTCCTCACGCTCCTCGGCAACAGCTACGCCGAAGTGCTCCGCCCCTCGATGCCGCACCCATTCCGCATCTGGGCAATCGCGTCACAAGTCCTTCCCGGCATCCTCGGCACTCCGCTCAAAGGCGAGCTCGATCTCACCGCGATCCCGATGGCCGAGAACTTCAACTTGCGCGCAGGCGGCTACGTCGGCGCGCTCGTGTTGCTGATGCTCATCGCGTCGTTCCGCCAGTTGCCTTCGGCGATGAAGCGCGGACTCGTCATCGGCGGCATTGCGCTCATTGCGTCGTGGTATCCGCCCGGACTCTGGCCGATCGCGCGACACGTGCCCGTGCTGCGGGTGCTGACGCTCGAGTACGCGGTGCTGCTGTTCGTGTTCTTCGGCGCACTCGCCGCAGGTCCCGCGCTCGCGGTCATCACCGCGCAACGACGTCGCAAGATCGGGACGATGCTCGTCGTCGCAGGCGCGCTGACGTTCATCATCGGCATCGTCCCGCTGATCCCTGCAATGCGGGGCACGCTGCAACGTCGCGCGGAGTCAGGCATCGAGATGCTGCGTCAACGCGGCTATCTCCAACAGCCCCGCGAAGTCTACGCACAACGCCTCGGCTACTACTTGTCGGCCGCGGGCGCGACATCCGCGCGACGCGTGGCGATTCCGGGCGCGTGCTGGCTGCTCGCCGGAATCGCGCTCCTCGCGACGACGCGACGTCGCATGGCGTTCGTGATGACGGCCGCCGCCGCGGAGCTGTTCGCGTTCGGCATCGGCTTCAATCCCGCGGTGAAGATGGACGCGATTCCGCCGGAGCCCGAGGCGCTGCGCGCGATTCGCGAGCTCGATCCGCACAAACAGTTCCTCATCGCCGAGCACTTCGAAGTGCTGCCCGCGAATCTCTCGACGCTGTACGAAGTGCGCGACGCGATCTCGTACGACGCGATGAGCCTCAAGCCGCGCGTCGAGCAGTTGAAGCCCGCGGGGTTCGATCCGCTGATGCACACGTTCAACCCGATCCTCGCGCCCGACGAAGTGCAGCGACTCGGGCCGATGGGCATTCGCTTCGTGCTCAGTCGCGGCGACGTCGCGGGTGCGCATCGCGTCGCGGGTCCGCCTGCGCCTGCGGTCGGCGTATACGAAGTGCCGAACGCGATTCCGCAAGCGCTGCCGCCGAATCACCGTCCGGCGGGATTCATGGTCGGATTCGTGATCACGCTGCTCGCGGCGTTCGCGAGCGCGGTGTGGCTGCGGCTTTACCTGCTCACGCCGCCGGCTACGAGACTTCGGCCTTGAGCGATCGGGTCATCAGGCGCTGGAGTCCCTGTCGCGCCGACTCGCCTTCGTAGAGCACGCGATACATCTCGCTCGTGATCGGCATCTCGATGCGATGCCGCTCGGATAACGCCTGCGCGGACTTCGCGGTCTTCACCCCTTCCGCGACGAACTTCGAATTGCTCAGAATCTCTTCGAGCGTTTGTCCTTTGCCGAGAAGCGTGCCGACTGCGCGGTTGCGCGAGAGCGCGCCCGTGCAGGTGAGGACGAGATCGCCCATCCCCGCGAGTCCGGCGAACGTTTCGATCTTCCCGCCGAGGGCCATGCCGAGTCGCGTGATCTCGCGGAGTCCGCGCGTGATGAGTGCGGCGTTGGTGTTCGAGCCGAGACCGAGACCTTCGAGCACGCCGGCCGCGATCGCGATGACGTTCTTCAGCGAGCCCGCGAGCTCGACGCCGACGACGTCGTCCGAGTAGTAGAGACGAAACGCGGGCGACGACATGAAGTGCTGCACTTCCTGCGCGAAGTCGATGTCCTTCGACGCGATGACCGCTGCTGATGGATCGCCGCGCGCGGTCTCGATCGCGAACGTCGGACCGGAGAGCACCGCGAACGATGCGAGCTGATCGCCTAGCACGTCGCGCGTGACTTCCGACATCCGATCGAGCGATTCGTTCTCGATGCCTTTCGTCCCGGAGATGACTTTCACCGGACCGCGCAAATGCGTTTTCAGGTTCGAGAGGACTTCGCGGTAGTGGTGACTCGGCACGACCATGAAGATCGTCTCGGAGTACGTCGCGGCTTCGGCGAGGTCGTTCGTCGGATGGACGTGATCGCCGAGTTTGAGACCGCCGAGGTAGTCGGCGTTCTCGCCGGTTTCGCGGATCGCGGCCGCGACTTCAGGATCGTGCGCCCACAACGCGACGTCGTTTCCGGAGCGCGCCGCGGTGACGGCCATCGCGGTGCCGAACGAGCCCGCACCGATCACAGAGATCTTCGTCACTGATCCTCCCTCTTCGGCTGGCCGAGCTTGCGCTCCGTCCCGTCGACGATGCGGGCGATGTTGGAGTGATGCTTCAGGATCACGGCAACTGCGATGGCGAGGCTCATGACGATCCGCCAGAACGGCGGACCAGCAACGAGGAAGCGGAACAGCACGGGAATCGACGCGGCCGTGACCATCGACGCGAGGGAGACGTAACGGAAGACGAGCAACACGATCGCGAAGACGAGCATCGCCGCGAGGAGCACGATCGGATCGAGCGCGAGAAACACACCCGCGGCCGTCGCGACGCCTTTGCCGCCGTGGAAGCGCAGCCACACCGGAAACATGTGCGCGAGCACGGCCAGCAGTCCGGCGAGCGCGATCCACATCTCGCGCATCTGCCACGGCTGCGACCCCGCGACGAACGGCCACGCCGGCTGACTCACGATCGCCTGCGCGATCATGACCGCCCCCCAGCCCTTCGCGATGTCGAGCAGCAGCGCAATGATCCCCGCCCCCCGCCCCGCCGTCCGCGCGACATTCGTCGCCCCAACGTTCCGGCTCCCATGCTCCCGCACATCCTTCCCCGCCATCAGCTTCACGACGAGGAAACTGAACGGAATCGATCCGATGAGATACGCGGCAACCACAAGAGCGACAGGCAACATGGGCGCGCTATTGTAGGCCGGCACGGCCGGCAGCGCCGGTTGGCAAAGCCTTGGGCGCGTTCGTCGCCTGAAACGATCGCGCTGCGATCCTCATGAGCCGCCCACGCGAGGAAATGCTTGGCGCGACGTCAACCTTCCCGGATGTCTTTGTTCTCGTAGAGCCGGTCTTCAGGAAAGTACGGCGTGGCCGGCACGTCGAAACCGAGCTCGCGCAGACGCGGCGCTCCGATGAGGACGAGGAGCGAGGGAATCGATTCGACTCCCCCCTCCAGATCGCGAAACCCTTCGCGAATGAGATCCGCGCAATCACTGCAAGAGTACAGGCGCGTCAGACGCCGTCGAATGCGTTGTCGAGATCGGCGATGAGGTCTTCGATGTCTTCGATGCCGACGCTGATGCGCACGAGGCCTGGCGTGATGCCGAGCTTGCGGCGCATCTCGTCCGGCACCGATCCGTGGGTCATGCTGATCGGGTGGGAGATGAGCGTTTCGACGCCGCCGAGGGACTCGGCGAGGGAGCAGAGCCGGACGCGGTCGAGGAACTTCTTCGCGTTTTCTAGCGAGCCGAGCTCGAACGAGATCATCGAGCCGAAGCCGTTCATCTGGCGTTTCGCGAGCTCGTGCTGCGGGTGATCGGGGAGACCGGGGTAGTACACCTTCTTCACCTTCGCGTGATTCGCGAGGTAGCTCGCCATCGCGATGCCGTTCTCTTCGTGACGCTTCATGCGCACCGCGAGCGTCTTCACGCCGCGGAGCACGAGCCAGGAATCGAACGGCGAGAGGATCGCGCCGACGGCGTTCTGCAGGAATCCGATCTGCTCCGCGATCGCGTCGTCATTGGAGATGACCGCGCCGCCGATCGAGTCGGAGTGTCCGTTGATGAACTTCGTCGTCGAGTGCACGACGATGTCCGCGCCGAGCTCGATCGGCTTCTGCAGGTACGGCGAGCAGAACGTGTTGTCGACGATCACGAGCGCGCCGGCTTTGTGCGCGACGTCCGCGCACGCCGCGATGTCCGTGATGGTCATCATCGGATTGGTCGGCGTCTCGAGGAACACGAACTTCGTGTTCGGCTGCAGCGCGTTGCGCACCGCGTCGACGCTGGACGTGTCGACGTAGGTGAATTGGAGCCCATACTTCTCGAGCACGCGGCTGAATAGGCGGTACGAGCCGCCGTACATGTTCTCGCCCGCGATCACGTGGTCGCCCGACTTCAGCAGTCGGAAGACCGTGTCCGTCGCGCTCATGCCGGACGCGAAACAGTGTCCGTGCTTGCCGCGCTCGAGCGCCGCGAGATTCGCCTCGAGCGCGGAGCGCGTCGGGTTCTTCGTGCGCGCGTATTCGTAGCCTTTGTGCCGTCCGAGCTCCGGCTGCACGTAGGTCGACGTCTGGTAGATCGGAATCGTGACGGCGCCGGTCTGCGCCTCCGGCTCCTGGCCGGCGTGAATGCAATCAGTCGAGAAAGCCATGGTGTGCCTCGTGTTGATCAAGCCTGCGGCGCGTCGTCTTTGCGCCAGCGCGAGTAGATGCCCTTCGACATGTAACGCTCGGATGCATCGGGGATGATGGTCACGACGCGTTTGCCGGGGCCAAGGAGACGTGCGACTTCGAGAGCGGCGGTGACGTTCGCGCCGGCGGAGGATGCACCGAGCACCCCTTCCTCGCGCGCGAGTCGCGCGACCATGTCGAAGGCCGGGTCGTCGTCGACGCGGATGACGTCGGTGGCCAGCGACATGTCGAGCACGGGCGGGATGAACGACGACGCGCCGATTCCTTCCACTTCATGCGGACCCGCTTCGCCGCCCTTGAGGATCGAGCCCTGCGGCTCGACGACGTAGCACTTGATGTCCGGGTTCTTCTCTTTGAGGTAGCGCGCGGCGCCGGTAAACGTGCCGCCGGTTCCTGCACCCGCGAGATACGCGTCGATGCGGCCTTCCATCTGTTCCCAGATCTCGGGGCCGGTCGTGTCGTAGTGCGATTCGGTATTGAAGGGATTCGCGAATTGCTGCGGGACGTATGCGCCTTCGATCGACTCGGCGAGCTCCTGCGCTTTGGCGATGGCGGCCTTCATGCCGAGGTCTTTGGGCGTGAGGATGACTTCGCCGCCGAGGGCTTTCATCACTTCGCGCTTTTCAATGGAGAAATTCTCGGGCACGCAGAGAATCACGCGATACCCCTTCTGCACGCCGGCGAGCGCGAGTCCGACGCCGGTGTTGCCCGCAGTCGGCTCGATGATCGTGCCCCCGGGTTTGAGAAGGCCTGCGGCTTCGGCGCGCTCGATCATTCCGATCCCGATGCGGTCTTTGACGGACATGCCGGGATTGAGAAATTCGAGCTTCACGAAAATGTCCGCGGCGTCACCGCCACCAATGTGGCGCAAACGCAGCATCGGTGTCTTGCCGATGAGATCGAGGACGGAGTCGACGGTGGGAGGTGTTGGGCGTGTCAAGCGGCGCGGATTCTACAGGGTGTGTGAATCCTGAGCGAGCGCAGGGAGTCGAAGGATCTCCGGCGCCCCAGCGATGCGCGGCGTCGACGAAGGTCGCTGCGCTGGCGAGCGGGAGCGATCGCTCATCGCCACGAGGAGCGCGCATCGCTGTGGGACTGGAGATCCTTCGGCGCGCTGCGCTTGCTCAGGATTAAAAAATAAGGCCGGCGCGAGAGCGCCGGCCAAATGAAGGGGTTCGAAGAGAAGTAGCGGCTTACGCCCAGCTCGCGGAGCGGCTGTTCGTGCGGCGCTGGTTGTAGCAATCGCGGCAGTAAACCGGCTTTCCGCTGACCGGGGTGAAGGGCACTTCGGTCGGGATTCCGCAGCTGTCGCACGTCACGCTGACCATCTGGCGGGAGCGGCCCTCGCCACCATTGCCGTCGCGCGAGGTCTTCCGCTTGTCGCGGCAGTTCTTGCAACGCTTCGGTTCGTTCGTGAATCCGCGCTCGGCGTAGAACGCCTGCTCGTTACGGCTGAAGATGAAATCTCCGCCGCAGTCGGCGCACTGAAGGGTTTTATCGTTGAAAGTGTCCATGAAACCTTGATCTCCTACCTATGTTGCCTTGTGATGAAGTCGTTGCCGCAGCGGAATCACATGCGGGGTGCCGCGACCATGCCCCCGCTTTCGGATAGAGAACTACGAGTGCGTTAGGAATCGACCCCCTTCCGAGTCACGGGCGCAATACGCCTCCAGCACGAACGCCGCTGTCCGATCCAAAGGTGTCGCATTGATCCCGATGGCAGGCGTTTTAGCATAGGTTTTGAGCGTAAGGCAACGCGGAAGGATGGAACTCCAAATAAGATCGTCAAGGTGTTGACCGTTGAAAAACGCTCGAAAAATCCGCGTCGGGCCAGCCGGCTGGAGCTACAAAGACTGGGAAGGAACCGTCTATCCGAAGCACGGTTCGAAGTTCGATCATCTCGCCTATCTCGCGCAGTTTTTCGACACGATCGAGATCAACTCGCCGTTCTATCGCATCCCTCCGCCGACGCACGCGAAGAGCTGGGTGAAGCGCGTCGCCGCGAACGAAAACTTCATGTTCACGACGAAGGTCTTTCGCGGATTCACACACGAGAACGCACCGCTCGACGCCGCCGACGTCGCCGCATTCCGCAACTATCTCGACCCGCTCATGGACGCGAACAAACTCGGCGCGGTGCTGCTGCAGTATCCGTGGAGTTTCAAGAACACGGACGAGTCACGCGACCGATTGATCGCGCTGTTCGACGCGCTCGCGGACTATCCGAAAGCACTCGAGGTGCGACACGCGACGTTTCAACAGCCGGAGTTTCTCGCGCTGCTCGAAGAGCACGACGTGTCGTGGGTGAACGTCGACCAGCCACTGTTCAACGACTCCGTCAAACCCGCGGACACGGTCACGGGCCCGATCGGTTACGCGCGCTTTCACGGACGCAACTACGAGAAGTGGTTCGCACACGACGAGTCGTGGGAGCGCTACAACTATCTCTACTCGAAGCGCGAGCTCG
>DASVNL010000097.1:0-13916 GCA_036383875.1 Thermoanaerobaculia bacterium | reverse complement strand
ATGGCGTGGGGGATTGTATGGGTCATGGACGCATTCGTTCGAACACTCGTACAACGGTCATGAAACGCGTGCTCCTGCTGGCCGTCCTGATTGCGCTCGCAATGCCGGTGTCTGCAACGTGGTGGCCGACTCTTTCGCCGAATCGGATTCGCGTCGCCGTCGGCGAGACCACAACCGTCACAGCCTCGGCGTGGTGGAGCGGGCTGACCGACTACGGCGAAGGCATCAACTGGCGCTTCATCACGTCCGACCGCGACATCGCGAGAGTCGACACGACGATGACGGACAGCAAGGCGCGCGACGTCGAGATCCGCGGCGTGGCTCCGGGCTCCACAGACATTCTTTATGTTCGCAACGGCCAGCGCATTCCCAACGGGCTGGCCGTCGTCACGGTGTACTGCGGCGATGAGCCCGCCGTGAAACCGGCGGAGGCGCTCGTCGAGACGAAGCTCGGCGACGAAGTCACGCTGCAGGCCATGTCCTCGATCGCCGACCGCTCGACGTTCGTCTGGTACGCGGGCGAGCTCGGCGACACGTCACGCGCGATTCCGTTCGGCGGCACGACGCTCACGTTCACGCCGGAGACCTCGGGCGTGCATCACTACTGGGTCATGGCGACGACGCCGTGTTCGGCGAGCAGCACCGCGTTCGAGGTCAACGTGAGGCCGCTGAAGCGTCGCGCCGTGCGTTAGACCGTGACCCACTCGAACGCGCCGGTCGTCGTGTCGATCTTCATCGCCTCGCCCGTTTCGTACCACGGCGGCAGCACCGTCACGAGCATCGAGCGTCCGGCGGGGATCTCGAGCTTCTGGTGGAAGTGGCCGAACACGACGTGCGTGAAGCCGTCCGACGAACGCTGCTTGCCGTAGCGCTCCATCAGCTCGACCGGCACGCGCGACTTATGCTTGAAGTTCGACGAGGCGAGCTTCTTCTCGACGCTGTCGACGAAGTTGCGCGCGATCTTTTTCGGGATCAGATTCACCCCGAGTTTCATGATCGGGTTCTTCGACGCGCGACGCCAGAAGCGGTACTGCCAGTCGCGATCGTTGATCATGTCGCCGTGCACGATGAGGTATTTGTTCGTGCCCGCGGGGATCGCGTATTCGAGTCCGACGTCGCTCACCGACTCTTCGACGAACGAGCCTTTGAGGAAGAAGTCGCGATTGCCTTCGACGTAGTGGATGGCGATGCCGTGCTGGTCGCGCAGCTCGCGAAACTTCGCCATCACTTTCTCGACCGACGTCGTTTTGAATTTCGCGTGAGCGATCAGGTAGTGAAAGAGATCGCCGTTGAGATACAGCGCCTTCGGTTTCAGCGCGGCCAGGCGATCGAGCCACGCGTTGACCTTTGCCTCGTTGCCGTCGGCGAGGCCGATGTGCGAGTCGCCGATGACGTAGATGTCGCTCACTGCTGCAGTCCCTCGAGAATGCGAGAGAAGGCGTCGTACTCGTCCTGGCCGAAGAGGCAGAAGGTCGCGCGCTGCAGCGACCGCGCGCGCGAGCGATAGTCGAACGTCGCGCCGAGCATCACCTGCGCGGCGCGCTCCGACGTGAATCCTTTCGACCGCGCGACGGGCGGAATGCCGATCGACGCCACGGCCAACTCGTCCGCACGCTCGAGCGCCGCGGTGGTCGCCGCGCGGAGCTTCGCGTCGGCATCGAGATCGTCGCCGTTGGGCATCGCGACCTGGATGACGAATCGCGCGAGGAGGTTGCCGCCGGTGAGGACGACCGCGCGGCCGTCAGGAATCTGAAGATGCGGATCGCTCGGTGCGACGAGCGCATCGACTTTAAGCGAGGTGATGTCGGCTCGAAGGAGTTGGATGTTCACAGGGACGTTCTCATGTTCGCGCGCGGATTCTCGGGGTACGCGCTCTCGATCGCATCGAGCGCGTCATCCGGCGCCGCGGGCGGGACGACGATCTGGATCCGGCAGTAGTGATCGCCGGCGCCGTCTTTCTTCTGCACGCCTTTGCCGGTGAGACGCATCGTGCGTCCGGCCTGCGTGCCGGCCGGGACGCGCATGCGCACCGGGCCGTGGATGGTCGGCGCCTCGACTTCGGCACCGCGAATGGCTTCGCCGACGGTGATCGGCAGGTCGATGTAGATGTCGTCGCCGCGACGCTCGAAGGTCGGATGCGGTTTGACGTGCACGGTGATCTGCAATCCGGGCGCGCCTTTGCGCGGCACGCGGATCTTCTGGCCGTCGCGAATGCCCTGCGGGATCTTCACGCGGATCGAGTCGCCGTTGACGCTGAGGGACATGGTCGTGCCCTGCACGGCGTCGCGAAACTCGATCGTGACTTCGGCGGCGAGCTCTTGTTCCTGCGGTTCGAATCCGCCACCGCCGCCGCCTCCGAAGAGGTCGCCGAAGATGTCGGTGAAGTCCATCGTCGTGGAGCGGCGTCCGCCGGTCGAGCGTCGTCCGCGACCGCCTGTCGCGCCGCCGCCTCCGCCCATGAACTGGGAGAAATCGAAGCCCGCGAACGGATTCGCGCCGCCGGGACCGAATGCCTCGCGTCCGAGTCGGTCATACTGCCCGCGCTTGTCCGCATCCGACAGCACCGCATACGCCTCGGAGATTTCCTTGAACCGGTTCTCCGCTTCTTTGTTGCCCTTGTTCTTGTCCGGGTGATACTTCTTCGCCAGGTCCCGATACGCCTTCTTCAATTCGGCGTCGGTTGCCGTCTTCTTCACACCCAGGATTTCGTAGTAGTCCTTCTCGGCCATCGGCGGCCGAAGTATATGGCGGTTGCAACCCGCTCTGATCTTGGAAAGAATCTCGCACCGGAACGGAGTCGCATGTACGGATCGCTCGCGCGCCGCAATGTTCTAACGATGATCCTCGCGGGAGGCCAGGGAGAGCGTCTCTTCCCTCTGACGAAGGACCGCGCCAAGCCGGCCGTCCCCTTCGCCGGCCGCTATCGGATCATCGACTTCGTCATCAACAACTTCATCAACTCCGGCTTCTTCAAGATCAAGGTCCTGACGCAGTTCAAATCGAACTCGCTGATCGAGCACATCACGCGCACCTGGCGACTCGTGCCCGAGATCGGCCAGTACGTGGACATCGTGCCGGCGCAGATGCGCCGCGGACCGTTCTGGTTCCGCGGGACGGCGGACGCCGTGTTCCAGAACCTCGAGCTGATCTTCGACGAGCAGCCCGAGTACGTCTGCGTGTTCGGCGGCGATCACATCTACAAGATGGATGTGAATCAGATGCTGCAGGATCACATCAACAACGAGGCCGATCTCACCATCGCCACGATCCCGGTGCCGTTGTCGGAGTCGATGCACTTCGGCGTCGTCGAGATCGACGCCGACTTTCGCGTGACCGGCTTCACCGAGAAGCCGTCGCCGGACAAAGCGAAGACCATCCCCGGACGTCCGGACATGGTCCTCGCGTCGATGGGCAACTACATCTTCAAAGCCACGGGAATGATCGACGTCCTGCAGCGCAACGCGTTGCGCAACGCGGGTGTCGACTTCGGCAAAGAGATCATTCCGGAGATGACGCCGAAGATGCGCGTCTTCGCGTATGACTTCGCGACGAACTTCATCCCCGGCGAAGAGGCGTACAACCAGGGCTACTGGCGCGACGTCGGTACGATCGAGTCGTACTTTTCGGCCGCGCTCGATCTCGTGGCCGTGACGCCGCAGTTCAATCTGTACAACCCGATGTGGCCGATCGTCTCGGCGCCGCAGCATCTTCCGCCCGCGAAGTTCGTCTTCGCGGATTCGAAGTCGCAGCGCGTCGGCATCGCCACGGACTCGCTCGTGTCCGACGGCACGATCATCTCGGGCGGCACCATCAACCGTTGCGTGCTGCATCCGCGCGTGCGCATCAACTCCTACGCCGACGTCGACGAGTCCATCCTCATGGACGGAGTCGAAGTCGGACGCCACTCCAAAATCCGCCGCGCGATCATCGACAAAGGGGTGAAGTTGCCGTCGGGCACGACCATCGGCTACGACCTCGAGCACGATCGCCAGCGATTCACCGTCACCGAGTCCGGCATCGTGGTCGTGCCGAAGGGCGCGGTCATCGAAGAAAAGGTCAACGCATGAATGGTAAGGGCCGGCCTGACGGCCGCGCAGCCGATGAGCTGCGCCCGGTCGTCATCCGCATGAACTACACGAAGCACGCTGAAGGCTCGGTCCTGATCGAGGTCGGCGACACGAAGGTGCTGTGCACCGCGTCGGTGCAGGAAAAAGTACCGCCGTTTCTCTATCGCAGCGGCAAGGGCTGGGTCACCGCGGAGTACGGCATGTTGCCGCGCGCGACGTCCGAGCGCGTCGAGCGTGAGGCCGCGAAAGGGAAGCAGGGCGGACGCACGATGGAGATTCAGCGCCTGATCGGACGCTCGCTGCGCGCGGCCGTGAATCAGGAGCTGATGGGCGAGCGCACGATCTGGCTCGACTGCGACGTCATCCAGGCCGACGGCGGCACGCGCACCGCGTCGATCACCGGCGCGTACGTCGCGCTCGTGATCGCACTCTCGCGCCTGTACATCGACGGGAACATGGCCAGCTGGCCGATCAACGATCACGTCGCCGCGGTGTCAGTCGGAATGATGAACGGCGTGGCCGTGCTCGACCTGAACTATCAGGAAGACTCGAAGGCCGGCGTCGACATGAACGTCGTCGCGACGGACAAAGGCCGCTTCGTCGAACTGCAGGGCACCGCCGAAGGCGCAACGTTCAGCGAAGACGAGATGAACGCGATGATGACGCTCGCGAAGAGCGGCATCCAGCAACTCGTCGAAAAGCAGAAGGAAGCGCTGAGCGGAATCGTCGATCGCGTGAATCAGGTCGCGCGCGAGCGTCTGAACAAGAAGTTTCGATAGACGAGAATCGCGACGCCGATCGCTGCCAGCAACAGCCCAATCCACCAAGTCCTCGGCGAATAGTGGACGCGCACTTCGCTCGTGCCGGGAGGCACGGCGAAGCCGAGGAAGGCGGCGTTGACGCGGATCGGCTTGAGGGCGACGCCGTTGCGCGTGACCTTCCAACCCGGCCAGTACGGAATGCTACTCACGACGAGCGACCAGCGCGGCGCGTTCGCCGTCACGCGATAGTCGGTCGCGTTCTTCGCGACGAAGGTCGCGGTCGCGAGTGGCGCATCGGCGGGGCGCGGTTTGAAAAAGTCGTCGCCCATCTGCGGCGCTTCGAGCTTCAACTCGTCGACGAGCGCGGTCCAGCGCCAGTCCTGCAGTTCCTTCAAACGCTTGTTGAATGAGTCGGGTTGAAAGTCGGCGATGACGTTGCGCACCGCGAAGAAACGCGGCGCGAAGCGGAGGTTCTCGAAGATGCGACCATCCGGTCCGTCATAAACGAGTTTCCAGCGATCGCGCGACGGCGCCTCGGCGTTCGGATCAGCGACGAGGTAGCGCACGTTGAGGAAGTCGAGCACCGCGACGTTCGGATCGGGAAGCATCGCGTGGTAGTTCCAGGGGTCGTAGCGCGCGGTGAGCGCGAGAAAGCCGAGGTAGCGGGCGTTGGCCATCGGGTCATGCGCGCGGACGTCTTCGAGTCCGTACATCGCCGACGTGTTCGGAAACAATGGCGCGCCGGGCGCGGCGATGCGGAACGGCTCGCTCGTTTTCGCGCGCAACGCGATCAGCTCTTTGATGAGCGGCGTGCGCGGATAGTTCAGATTGTTCGGCAGCGCGGGATTCCAGTCGCGCGTGATCGAAGCCATCTCGAACATCACCGCGAGCAACACGACGATTTGCACCTGCCACTTGCGCGTCATCGCGAAGAACGCCGCGGCGATGAGCACGATCGCGCTCGGAATTGCTGCGGACATCGCGGTCGCGCGTTTCGCGTCGTCGGGGTAGTGCATGAACGCGAGCAGCGCGACGAGCATCGTCCCGACGATCGCGAGCGCGATGAGCAGCGGCTTGCGCTCGCCGCGTTGCGCGAGGTCGATCGCGGCCGCGCTCTGAATCGCGAGCAGCATCACGAAAAGCAGCCGAAATCGCGCGTGCGCTACGACGGGCAGCACGAAGTGAATGATGTCGCCGAGGAAGGGCCACGACTGGAAGACGCCAAACACGAGGAGCGTCGCTAGTACGAAGAACGCTTCCGGCGACCGCCAGCGTCGTCGCATCACGACGTGAATCGCGAGTGCGAAGAATGCGGCGATCCCGAGGACGCCGCCGAAACCGCCGACCGGTTCGGTCGTCGCCGGACCCCATGGACGTTCGGCAGGCGCGCGTCCGAAAAAGTGCGGCTGGAAGAGCACGACCGTCGATGCGAAGTCGGTGTAGGGCAGCGCCTGCGCTTCGAGCGGCGCGGTCTTCAACGCCTCGTACCGCTGCGACTTCGGCAGCGCTTCGAGGAACGGCAGGAGGAACGGCGCGCTGAGCATCGCCGCGACGGTGAGAGCGCCGCCGAGCGTCAGGAACAACCGCCACGTCGCGCGCTTCTCGATCGCGACGATCCAGACGATGTACAGCAACGCGAGAAAGAAGATGTGCGACGCGGTTTCGGGATGGCCGCCGAAAAGGATTGAAGCCCATACGATTGCGGCCGCGGTGAACGCGCCGCGCGAAAGGGGTGTCATCCCGTGCGAAAGCACGGGATGACACAGGGCCAGGCGATCCACGAGATACAACACCGCGGGCAGGAAGCACGCGCTCGTGACGTGCGGAAAGTGCAGCCACGTGTTGATGAATCCCGCGAAGCCAAACGCCGCGCCGCCGATGACGCTGGCCAGCGTTCCGTAGCCGCGTCCGCGGCAGAAGAGGAACGTGAACGTCATCGCGATGAGCAACTTCATCGCGGCTTCGGCGGGGATCGCAGCGGCGAGTGGCAGGGGCAACGCCGCGATGCGAATCGGCGAGAGCGCGGAGCTCTGTCCGTTCGCGAGTAGCGGATAGCCCGAGCCCGAAGCTTCGTTCCACAGCGGCGCGCGCAGCGACTTCCACGACTCGCGCACCTGATGTGCCCACGGGACGTGCTGCAGCGGGACGTCGTTGAGCTCCGTGTTCGCCGCGAAGCGATCGGCGGCGACGTGGTACCACGGCGGGATCGTTTTGAGAATGTCGCTGTGGATGTTCGTGGATCGCTGCGTGAGCGGCTGAAAGAAAAACGCGAGCACCGCGGCGAAGAAAAACAGCGCGACGCGTTTCGGCAAATCGACGCCCGCGCGCCGTGCGAGAAACACGGACGCCGCATACAACGCGCCGACGTAGAGCCACGCGAAGTTCATCGTCTGAAACGCCAATACGCAATCAAGCCGAGAATCGTCGCCAGTGCGACGATCGAGCCGAAGCGGAACGTCCACGGGTCGTACCACACGCGCACGTCGAGCTCGCCTTCGGGAACGGCGAAGCCGAGGAAGCCGCCGTTGACGCGGATCGGCTCAATGCGGGCGCCGTTGCGCTCGACCTTCCAGCCCGGCCAGTACGGAATGCTGCTCGCCACCAGCGACCAGCGAGGCGACTTCACGTGGATGCGATACGAAGTCGGCGACGCGTCGAGAATCTCCGTCGTCGCGATCGGCGCGTCATCGGGTCGCGGGCGGAAGAAGTCTTCGCGCATCTGCGGCGCCTCGACGTCGAGCTTGTCGAGCAGCGCCGTGTGCGACCACCCTTCGAGCTCGCGAAGGCGCTTGTAGAACGAGTCGTCGTTGAAATCGATGACGACGTTGCGGATCGGATAGAAACGCGGCAGCACTTCGGTGTTCTCGAAGATGCGCCCGTCGTTGCCGTCGTACACGAGTCGATAGCGGCCCGGCAGCTCGCCGCGCCACGACGTGATGACGTACTTCACGTTGAGGAAGTTGATGAAGCGCTTCTCGAACTCGTTCCACTCCGAGAAGTAGTTCGCAGCGTCGTAGTTGATGATCAGTGAGAGCAGGCCGACGTAGCGGCCGTTCGTCATCGGATCGTGCGCGCGGATGTCCTGGTAGCCGTAGACGGCGGAGGTGTTCGGAAAGAATGTCGCGCCGTTCGCGACGATGCGGAACGGTTCTTTCTCTTTTGCTTTGAGCTCGTCGAGCGCGCGAAGCAGCGGCGTCTTCGGATACATCCACTCCATCGACACGACGGGGTTCCAGTCGCGGCTGACGCTCCAGAGCTCCGCGATGAGCGCGACCATGACTGCGAGCGTCGCGAAGTATTGAACGTGTTCGCGACGAATGAAGCTCGCGATCGCCGCGAGGATCAACACGACGAGTCCGGGGTAGAGCACAGGAAGCGTCGCGGATCGCTGCGCGTCATCCGCGAACGGCGCGAGGATGAAGACGGTCGCGAGTAACGCGATCGCGGCGGCGAGTCCGATCCGCAATGAGCGCCGGTCTTCACGCAACAGATCGACCGCGGCCGCGCTCTGCATCGCGAGCAGCAGCGCGAGGATCAGGCGCAGTCGCGCGTTCGCGGCGAGTCGATAGAGGAGATGAAAGAGGTCGCTGATGCCCGGCCACGAGAGGATGACGCCGAGGACGAGGACGGTGACGATGAGGAAGAACATCTCGCGCGATCGCCACCTGCGCTTCGCGATGACATGCACGAGCAACGCGAACCACGCGGCGATGCCGAGGGATCCGGCGAATCCTGAGATCGACTCGGCGTGCGCCGGTCCCGTGGTTTGAAACTGCGCCTTGCCCCAGAACTGCGGCTGCAGCAAAAGAATCGCGGACGGAAAATCGGAGAACGGCACTTCCGTATCCGCGTCCGGCCGTACCTGCAGCTCCTGGTATCTCTTCGACTTCGTCACCGCCTCGGCAAAAGGCGCAAGCAACGGCGCCGCAATCAGCGCGGACACGGCGAGCGCGCCGCCGAGGGTAAGAAAGAATCGGAGGATGCGGTTGCCGGGAGAATCGTCGAGCGTGTCGGCAGCCGTCGCGGGTGCGGCCTGAGAACCGACAACCGACAACCGCCAACCGCCAACCGATTTCTCCACAAACGCGATCCAACACGCATACAGCAGCGCGATGAAGAACGTGTGCGACACCGTCTCCGGATGCCCGCCGAACAGCATCGCCGCCCAGATTGCGGCGCCGCCGACGAAGCGTCCATACGTCGGCTTCTCCGCGATCAGATCGATCAAATAGAAAATCGCCGGCACGAGGCACGCCGTCGTGATCAGCGGGAAGTGCAGCCACGTGATGATGAACGTCGAGAAGCCGAATGCGACCGCGCCGATCGTCGACGCGAGCTCGGAGTAGCGGCGCCGGCACCAGAGAAACATGAACGTCAGCGCGATGAGGATCTTCATCGCGGCTTCGAACGTCATCGCGTGAGCGAGCGAGAGAGGAAGCCCGAGGATGCGCAACGGCGAGAGTGCGGACGCTTGGGCGCTGGCGAGCAGCGGGTATCCGCATGCAGACATCTCGTTCCAGAGCGGTGGCTTCAGCGACTTCCACGACTCGCGCACCTGATGCGCCCACGGCACGATCTGCAATGCGAGATCGTTCATCTGGCCGTTGAGCGACTGCGGATGATCGTGGCCGTAGACCCATGGCGGCAGGGTCTTGAGGAAGTCGACCGGGACGTTCACGTAGTCCTGCGTCAGCGGCAGGTACATGAACACGAACACGAGCGCGTAGAAGAACACCGCGACGCGTTTCGGCACCTCTGCGCCTGCGCGGCGGAGGGCCCACACGGCGCCGGCATAGACGGCACCGGTATAGAACCACGTCGGGTTGAACACGGCGGCGGATGATATAGGAGGGATGTCATCCCGAGTATGAACGCGACCTGGCTCTTCGTTCTGGTGCTGTACGCGATTGCCGTGCAGCTCGCGCGCGTGCCGAAGCGCGTGGCGATGCTTTTCTACGCGCTCGTGCTCGCGTTCCTCTTCCAGCCGCTCACGCAGGATGTCGTCATGACGCCCGCGGACGTCGTGCGGCTCGTGCCGCCGTGGTCCGAGGTGCGCGCGCCGAATCGCGCGCCGGTCACGAAGTACGACGTGTCCAACCTCAACCTGCACGACGTGCCGATGCAGATCGTCCCGTGGATCGAGCAGGTGCGCGAGTCGTGGCGCGAGGGCGAAGTCCCGTTGTGGAACGCGCGTGCGGGCAGCGGGATGCCGCTCCTCGCGAATGGACAAAGCACGCCGCTCTCGCCGTTCCGCGTGCTGACGTTGCCGTTGTCGCTCGCGCATTCGATCGCCGCGGAAGCCGCGATGAAATTGCTGCTCGCGCTGACGCTGACGTTCATGTTTTGTCGCCGGCGCTACTCCACGCTCGCGAGCCTCGTCGCCGCGATCGCGTACGGCTTCTCGACGTGGATGACGACGTGGCTGCAGTTCCCGATCGCCGCAGCAGCGGCATTCCTGCCGGGCGTGTTTCTGGCGATCGATGAATTGGTGGAGCCGGTTGGCGGTTGGCGGTTGGCAGTTGGCGGTTCGGAGGCCGAACACGCAATGGCCGCCGGCGGCGCAACCGCCAACCGCCAACTGCCAACCGCCAACCAGTTCTTCAACGCCATCATCCTTTTCACCCTCGCGGTCCTCAGCGGCCATCCCGAAACCATCTACAACATCGCGTTGCTCGCCGCGGCCTATGGACTGTGGATCGCGCCGAAGCGCGTGCTGCGTGTCGCCGCGGCGTCACTCGTCGCGATGCTTCTCTGCTTGCCGTTTCTCGTGCCGTTCGCGGAAGCGGTGCTGCAGTCGCAGCGATTCGCCGAAGTCAGCGCGCCGCGCACGTCCCTCACCCCGCCGTACTCCGACTTTCCCTCGGCCGTGCTGTTGCTGCAGCCGCGATTCTTCGGCGAGCTGCCGATCGAGCGTCCTTTGGGTCCGGCCAGTCTCGAATCGATTTGCGGATTCGCGGGCGTGCTCGCGATCGTCGCGGTGCTCGCGACGATGTTCGATTTCAAACGCCGCTGGCGGGAACGCGAGACGTTGTACTTGTTGCTCTTCATTCTTTGTCTCGGCATCGTCCTCGGCTGGCCGGTGATCACTGAGGCCTTCGCGAAGATCGCCGGACACGCACCTGCGATGCGCATGCGCCTCGGCCTGTGCTGGTTCGGCGCGCTGCTCGCCGCAGCCGCGATCGATCGCGCGAAACGGGATGGCGCAGTGCCGCTGCTTCTTGGCGCGCTCTCTGTTTCTGCAGCGATGTTGTGGCTCGTGCAGACGACGCACGTACCGCGTCCGACGGTTGTGCTCGCGTTTCTGCCGAGCGTCGCCGTGTTGCTCGCGATTCCGATGATTCGCGTGCGCGGCGCGGTGATCGCGATCGCGGCGCTGACGTTCGTCGAGTTGTTCGTCGCGATGAATCGCTGGAACACGATCGCGCATCCGCGGGAGTTGTATCCGCGCACGCCGCTCATCGCCGCGATTCCGCGCGACGCGCGCATGGTCGGTCTCGGCGGCCAGCTCTATCCGAACACGACGGCGATGTTCGGACTGCTGGACGTGCGCGTGCACGATCCGATGGCGTGGAATCCGTACGTCGCGTTTCTCGCGCGCACCGTGCAGTGGAACGCGAGCGACTACTACGCGAAATGGAACGACGCGGAGTCGCCCGTGCTCGACTATCTCAACGTGCGCTACGTCGCGTCCGATCGCGAGCTGCCATCGCCGCGCTATCGCGAGTTGTACGCCGGTCGCGACGGTCGCGTATACGAAAACACGACCGCGCTCCCTCGGTTCTTCGCCGTCCGCAACGTGCTCCTCGGCGGCGACGTCGCGACGCACACCGATTGGGGTTCGACTGCGCTCGTCTCGCGATTGCCGCGCAAGTGGGCGGCGTCGTTGACGCAGCCGCACAACGACGTCGCGCGCGTCGAGATCGTGCGTGCGTTCGAAGATGCGTATCGCTTGAAGGTCCATGCGACGCGGCCGACGCTCATCGTCAGCAGCGTGCCCGATGTCCCGGGCTGGCGCGTGCGCGGCGGCGAGAAGATTCGCGTGAATGACGCGTTCGTCGGCGTGATCGTCGATGCAGGCGATCGCGACGTCGATGTCGCGTATCGCCCTCGATCGTTTTATGGCTCGGTCGTGATCTCGGTGCTGACGTTGCTCGTCGTGATCGGCTGGAGAATGAAGCGATGAGCAGCCACACGTGCATCAGCGGAGCAATCAGCGCCGCCGGCCGTGCCGGCTAGGTCAGATGCTCGTGCACCATCGGCCGGTCCGCCGGCTTGTCGTCGCCGAACGTGACGAACGCTAGAAAGCGCCTGCGCAGCTCTTCGGTGTCGCGGTTGCCGCTGCCGAGTTGGATGCGCGCGATGACGTCGCCGGCCTTCACTTCATCGCCGGTCTTGCGATCGAACATGACGCCCGCGGCGTAGTCGATGATGTCGTCGGCTTTCTTGCGGCCTGCGCCGAGGTCGACGGTGAACATGCCGGCTTGATAGGTGTCCATCGCGGTGATGAAGCCGCTCTGCGGCGCCTTCACTTCGATCGTCTCGCGCGGCTGGGGGAGCAGCGAGTAGTCGTCGCAGATCGCCGGATCGCCGCCCTGCGCTGCGATCCACTTGCGTCCGTACTCGAGCGCGCGACCGGAGCTCAGTGCCTCGTCGAGTGCTTTCTTCGCCGACGCCTCGTCGTACTTCCGCGACATCACGAGCGTCCGCACGGCCTGTGCCTCGGTGACTTCCATGACGTCCGCGGGGCCTTTGCCCTTGAGGCATTCGATTGTTTCGATGACTTCGTTCGCGTTGCCCGCAGCAATTCCAAGCGGCCGGTCCATGTCGGTGATGAGCGCTTCGACGTGCGTGCCCGAGCCTGCGGCCGCGGCGATGAGGCTTTGCGCGAGCGCTTTCGAATCCTGGTAGATGCGCATGAACGCGCCGCTGCCGGTCTTGACGTCGAGGATGAGTCCCGACGCGCCCATCGCGAGTTTCTTCGACATGATCGACGCGGTGATGAGCGGCAACGACTCGACGGTGCCGGTTACGTCGCGCAGCGCGTAGATTTTCTTGTCGGCCGGTGCGATGCCTTCCGTCGACGTCGAGATGACGCAGCCGGCGTCGGCGACGCAGCGTTCGAACTCGGAGCGCGAGAGTCGCGCGTTGAAGCGCGGGATGGCTTCGAGTTTGTCGAGTGTGCCGCCGGTGTGGCCGAGGCCGCGGCCGGAGAGCATGCCGATCTTGACGTCGCAGGCGGCGACCCACGGCGAGAGCACGAGCGACACTTTGTCGCCGACGCCGCCGGTCGAGTGCTTGTCGGCGATGAAGTCGTAGCCGTCGCGCAGATGCCACTGCTCGCCCGACCGCAACATCGACTGCGTCAACGTCGCCATCTCCTCGGCGGTCATGCCGTTGATCGCGATGCCCATCAGCAGCGCCGACATCTGGTAATCGGGGATCGATCCGCGGGTGTATCCGTCCACGAAGAACTCGATCTCGCGCGGCTCCAGCGGCCCGCCGCGGCGTTTGCGGTTGAGAAGTTCGTACGCGCTGTATTCGGCCATAAGCGCGCATTGTAGCCGCCACGGGCGGCGGCGCTAGTTGCTCCGCCGAGACCGTGCACTCTTCGCAGGTTGTTAAGATCCGCCGCCATGCCGCGCGCCGTCATTCTTCTCTCCGGCGGACTCGATTCCGCCACCGTCCTCGCCATCGCCAAAGCCGAAGGGCGCGAGTGTCTCGCGCTTTCGATCGTCTACGGGCAACGCCACCACGTCGAGCTGGAGGCAGCGAAACGCGTCGCGCAGGCGATGGGCGTCGACGAGCACGTGATCCATCCGCTCGACCTCCGCGTCTTCGGCGCGAGCGCCCTCACGAGCGACATCGACGTCCCGAAAGACGCCGTCGACGCGCCCGGCATCCCCGTCACCTACGTTCCCGCTCGCAACACGATCTTCCTGTCGTTAGCTCTCGGATACGCCGAAGCGCGCAACGCGCAAGAGATCTGGATCGGCGTCAACGCCCTCGACTACAGCGGCTACCCCGACTGCCGCCCCGAATTCATCGACGCATTCCAAAAGGTGATCTGGACCGGCACCCGCAGCGGCGT
>DASVNL010000096.1:0-1932 GCA_036383875.1 Thermoanaerobaculia bacterium | reverse complement strand
CGACGGTCTCGCGCGCAGGTGCCGCGAGCACCATCGTGATCTCGCCGTGCACGCGATCCCGCGACTTGAGCGTCGCGATGACCTCGGAGATCCGGCCGTGCAGCAGCTCCTCGTGCATCTTCGTCATCTCGCGCGCGATCGTGACTTCGGTATCGCCGAGGACTTCGAGTGCGTCCTCGAGGGACGCGATGACGCGTTCGGGCGACTCGTAGATCACCGTGGTGTGTCCGAGCTCCGCGGCGTTGCGATAGAAATCGAGACGCTCGCCCTGGCGATGCGGCGTGAATCCGAGAAACGTGAACGGCATCGGGGCGATCCCGCTGGCCGCGAGTGCGAGCACGCCTGCGAACGGACCGGGAATCGGCTCGACCGTGATGCCGCGCTCGCGTGCGAGCCGCACGATGCGATATCCGGGGTCCGACACGACGGGCATCCCCGCGTCGCTCACGAGCGCGAGCGTCTCGCCGCCTTCGATGCGCTCGATGAGTCGCGCGGCCTTCTCGTCTTCGTTGTGCTCGTGATAGCTGTCGGTGGGGCGATCGATGCCGAAGTGCGTGAGGAGCTTGCGCGTGTGGCGCGTGTCTTCACAGAGAATCAAATCCGCGGACTTCAGCGCTGCGACTGCGCGCGGAGTCATGTCTTGCAGATTGCCGAGGGGCGTGCCGACGAGAATCAGTTTCATCGGGTGGCGTACTCCGCGCTCCGCGCGGCGTAACTCCGCGCGAGCAGGATCGCCGCGCTCGCCGCGACATTCAGCGATTCGACGCGATCCGTCATCGGGATCGCGAGCGTCTTCGATGCGCGCATCAACTCGGACGAGACGCCTGCACCTTCGTTGCCGAACACCAGCACCGCGTTCTTCGACGGCGGATCCTTCTTCGCGCCCGACATCGCCGTCGCGAAAAGAGGCACACCGCTCGCGATCAACTCGGCCGCGCTGATCTCCGCGACCGCGACGTTGAGAATCGCGCCGGCGGACGAGCGAATCGCCTTCGGTCCGAACGCGTCCGCGCAGCCGGGGAGGAGCAGCACGCCAGCCGCGTCGAACGCCGCTGCGAGTCGCACGATCGTCCCGACGTTACCCGGATCCTGCACGCCATCGAGCGCGACGGCGATGCGATCGCGGCGGGCGAGGATGTCATTCGCGCTCGCGCGGGGGCGTTCGAACAGACCGATCACATGCTGCGGCGACTTCGTTTCCGTCAGCGCGTCGAACAGCTCGGCGCTGAAGTCGGCGTCGCGGGTGACGACATGAATGGGCTTCCATCCATTGGCGATGGCGTCGGCAACCGGCTTCGGACCTTCGATCACGATCTCGTCCGCGTGCTCGCGAATGGCCTCGCGAATTCGTTTGAACAAAGGATTGTGTCGGCTGCTGATCCTTTTCGTCATTAGAATGCGCCGCCGATGATACTGAAGCTCGTCAAGATGGCCACGGCGACGGCGGTGAAGACCGGCGGTCCGCTTTCCGCGCTGTGGACGTTCCCCAGCATTCTCCTTTCCGCCTTCGTCATTGCCTGGGGCGCGGAAGCCGCGCAGTTCCTGATTTCGCAGGGACTGGCGCTCGCGATTCTCGCGTGGCTGCAGACGCTTCCGGAGTTCGCGGTCGAAGCGGTGATCGCGTGGAACGCCGGCAAGGATCCGTCGCAGACGCATCTCGCGATCGCGAACTTCACGGGCAGCCTCCGGCTCCTCGTCGGACTCGGCTGGCCGATGATCTATTTCGTCGCCACGGCGTTCGGCTGGAAGCGCACTGGCGGCTTCCTGACCGTGCAACTCGAAGACGAGCACTCGGTCGAAGTCTTCGGCCTGCTCCCGCCGATCCTCTACTTCATCTTCATCTGGTGGAAGAGCTCACTCACGGTGTGGGACGCGATTCCGCTGTCGTTCTTCTACTTCGCGTATCTCTGGATTCTCTGGAAGATCCCGCCG
>DASVNL010000095.1:0-4448 GCA_036383875.1 Thermoanaerobaculia bacterium | reverse complement strand
TGTCACGGAAGCGTCGAACGAGTCCGAACAGGAGCTCGGCCTCGACCCGATCGCGACGCTCATCGCGTCGATGCACGGCGCGCACGCGACGGCGATCCTCGAGTCGATCGAAACGCACGTGCAGCGCTTCATCGGCGACGCACCCGCCGCGGACGACGTGACGCTGATGGCTGTGACCCGGCGCGCCGACGAGACGTCAGCGCGCCGCTAGCGCGGGAACGCCTCTTTCACTCCACCATCCACCGGCAACATCGTGCCCGTCGTCTTCGCGGACCTTGGACTCGCGAGGAACAGCGCGGCCTCCGCGACGTCGTCCGCCGTCACCTCGACTTTGAGCAAGGTGCGGTTGCGGTAGAAGTCGGGGAGTTTCTCGCGGTCGATGCCGTAGGCCTGCGCGCGCATTTCGCGCATCTCGTCGCTCCAGAAACGCGAGCCGCCGAAGATCGCATCGGGGTTGAGCATGTTTGCGCGGATGCCGAACTCGCCGCCTTCCAGCGCGACGATTTTGCAGAGCTGCGCTTCCGCGGCTTTGCTCACGCTGTATGCGCCGAACTCCTTGCCTGGTGCGGTGACGTTCTTCGATGCGTTGAACACGATCGAGCCGCCGCGGCCTTGCGCTTTCATGACGCGCATCGCGGCGCGGGCGACGAGGAAGTGGCCGCGTGCGTTGACTGCGAACGCGCGGTCCCAATCCTTGGTCTCCAATGCGTCGAGCGATCCGAACGATGAGATCCCCGCGTTGCTCACGACCACGTCGACGCCGCCGTAGGCTTTGATCGTTTCGGTGAACGCGCGCTCGACGTTCTCTTCGTCGGCGACGTCGAGCTTCATCGCGATCGCGCGACGCAGTCCGTGTTTGTCGACGATCGACTTCGCGACTTCCTGCGCGAGCGCGAGGTCGACGTCGGTCACGACGACGTGCGCGCCTTCTTCTGCGAAGCGCTCCGCGACCGCGCGTCCGATGCCGCTCGCGGCGCCGGTCACGATCACGACCTTGCTCGCGAGCTCTTTCTCTTTCGGCAGCAACGTGAGCTTGTACAACTCGAGCGGCCAGTACTCCGCGTGAAACGCGTCGTCGTCGTTCAGCGTCTCGTATCCGCCGATGACTTCCGCGTTCGCGATGATCTTCATCGTGTGGCGGTAGATGTCGTGCACGATGCGCGCGGCGCGCGCGTCTTTGCCCGCCGTCCACATCCCGACGGCCGGCATCAGCACGATGCGCGGCAGCGGCTCGAGCATCGCGAACTCACTCGGGTGGTCGTTGTAGAACGCCGTATACCGATCGGTGTACTGACGTAGCGCCGCGTCGATGTCCTCGCCTTCGCGCAGGAAAAGCGGAAAGCGTTTCGTGTAGAGCAGATGATCGGGCGTCGCCGCGCCGATCTGCGTGATGCGATCCGCATCCGGCCGCGCGAGAAACGCGAGCACGGCGGGCGCGTTGTCGAATTCGAGAATGCGGCCGGCCAGCGCGCCGCGCAACTTCGGCGCGATCGTCTCCGGCGACTTGCGATCGAAGATCACGCACGCAGGCGCTTCGCGACGATCGGCGATGAAGTTCTCTGCGCGACTCACGAGCTCGATGTGCCGGTCGTACGCTTCCTTCGACGTCTCGCCCCACGTGATGAGACCGTGGTTCATCAGCACGAGGCCCTTCGCATCGGGCTGCGCGTCGAAGCGATCGCCGACGTCGCGACTCAGGCGAAATCCGGGACGCAGGTACGGGACGAGAATCACGTCGTCGCCGAAACATTCGCGCACGGTCTGCTCGCGTCCGCGCGTGTTGGTCAGTGAAAGGATCGCGTCTGCGTGCGTGTGCAAAACGGCTTTCGCAGGGAGGAACGCGTGCAGCAGCGTCTCGATCGACGGACGCGCGCTCGCCGGATCGACGAGGCAGCGCGCGAGGTAGTCGACCATCTCCTGATCGCTCATGTCTTCGTCGCGTTTGCGCAGCGGCGCGATGTAGTCGAGTCGCACGCCGGGAAACTGCTTCGGCACGATCGACTTCATGTCGCTGCCGGAGCTCTTGATGTACATGACGTCGATGGCGTTGCCGAGGAGATCGGTGGACTGCGCTTTGACGCTGTTGTTGCCACCGCCCCAGAGCACGAGCGCCTCTTCCATTCCGACGAGGCGCGACTGATAGACGAGCTGTTCGACATCGCCTTCGGGCGTGTCGGTCCAACGGTTCTGCATGGCGCGCGATTGTATGCTGTGCTCATGAGCGCAATGAGTGGACGCGAGAAGCGGCGGCTGCGCGAGAATCTCGTCGACGAGATGAACGGCGCGGCGCTCTACGACGCGCTGGCCGGCGCCGAGCGCGACCCGCGACTCGCCGAGGTGTATCGCAGACTCGCGAACGTCGAGCGGCGGCATGCGGATCGGTGGCGCAAGAAACTCGAAGACGCGGGCGAGGCGCTGCCGGATTTCCGGCCGTCGTGGCGCACGCGAACGCTCGCGTTCATCGCGAAGCGCGCGGGGACGTCGGTGGTGTTGCCATCGGTGCAACAGCTCGAGCGCACGGACGGGAACAAGTACGCGGGGCAGGCGGATGCGCGCGATTTTCACGGCGACGAGCGGTCGCACTCGCGCGTGATTCAGTTGATGACGTCGATGCGCGGCGGATTCGCGGGCACGGACGTCGCGCGGCTCGAAGGCCGGCATCGCACATCCGGTGGCAACGCACTCCGCGCCGCGGTTCTCGGCGCAAACGACGGTCTCGTTTCGAATCTCAGTCTCGTGATGGGCGTGGCCGGCGCGTCGATGAACGAGCGCGCGATTCTCATCACCGGTCTCGCCGGACTTCTCGCCGGAGCAGGTTCGATGGCCCTCGGCGAATGGCTATCCGTGCAGAGCTCGCGCGAGTTGTATCGCCATCAGCTCGAGACGGAAGCCGAGGAGTTGCTCGCCGCGCCGGAAGAAGAAGAGGAAGAGCTCGCGCTGATTTATCAGGCGCGCGGACTCGACGAGTCGCAGGCGCGCGAGTTCGCGGCGAGCATGATGGCCAATCCCGACACGGCGCTCGAAACGCTCGCGCGCGAGGAGCTCGGCATCGATCCGCAGGAGCTCGGCGGTTCCGCGTGGGAAGCAGCGATCACGTCGTTCTTCCTCTTTTCGATCGGCGCGATTTGTCCGGTGCTGCCGTTCTTCTTCGCGAGCGGCCGCATGGCGCTGATGCTCAGCGTCGCGTTCAGCACGATCGCGCTGTTCACCGTCGGCGCGGCGATCACGCTCTTCACGGGGCGCAACGTTTTGTTCTCCGGCGCGCGGCAGGTGTTGTTCGGACTCGTCGCGGCGGCGCTGACGTTCGGCATCGGGCGGCTCGTCGGCGTGTCGATCGGATAACCTTCATCGATCATGAAGAGCTTTTTCGATGTCGACGTGCGCCGCGAGTTGCTCGAGCGATTGCAGAGCGTGACGCCCGAGGCGCGGCCGCGCTGGGGAAAGATGAACGCGGAGCAGATGCTCACGCACCTGGTGCAGGCGATGCGCATGGCCGTCGGCGAGTTGCCGGTGAAGCCGAGGAAGCTGCCGCTGCGTTTCTGGCCGTTGCGCGACCTGATCGTGTACGTACTGCCGTGGCCGAAGGGATCGCCGACCGCGCCGGAGCTGATTCCGTCGAACTGCGAGTCGATGGACAACTGCAAGCGCGAGCTCGCGCGACTCGCCGATGTGTTCGTCGAGCGCAAGGACGCGTGGCCGGAACATCCGGCGTTCGGAAAGCTCACGCGCGCCGGATGGGGTGTGCTCGTCCGCAGGCACCTCGACCATCATCTGCGGCAGTTCGGGATGTGACGCCATCCCGCATTCCGGCTAGGTGGAACTGCTATGATCCACCCGGGATGAAGTCAGCATGAAGTCGAGGTGGTCGACGCACAAAGGGACTCGGTACTTCATCGCGGATTACAGCAACTACGGACGCGACATCGAGGCCCTGCGCGCGGAAGTCGACGGCGCGGACGAGATCATCGAAGTGCAGCCGGAAGACTCGGTGCTGGTGCTCGTCGATCTGCGCAACACCGTCACGTCATCCGAGGTCGTGACGATGATGAAGATCAGCGCGGCGCGGACGAAAGGTCACGTGAAGAAACACGCGGTGATCGGCGTGCGCGGCATCCAGCGCATCCTCGCCGCGGCCGTCGCGCGATTTTCCCGCGAGCCGCTGTATCTCTTCGACACGATCGAAGACGCGCGCGACTGGCTGGTCGGAGTGGACGTGAAGACCGGCGTCGCTGTTGACGCCGAGTAGTTTGCGGTCTCGTTGTTAGTAGGAGGAATCGATGCGTTCCCTCGTCCTCGCGATCCTCGTTGGGCTTTCCCTCCCGATTCACGCCGCGCAGTTCAGCGCCACGATCACCAAAGCCGACGTCGTCCTCAAACAGCCGCGACGTCTCGAGCTTCGCGGCGAGCAGCCGCGAACGCTCGTCGTGCATTCGCTTGGCGGCACGGCC
>DASVNL010000094.1:0-6724 GCA_036383875.1 Thermoanaerobaculia bacterium | reverse complement strand
CTCTCAGCCCGCCGAAAACAAAAACGGCGGGCTGAGAGCCCGCCGCTCCACTGAACTCAGTGCTCTCAGAACTCCGGAGAGATCAATCCGAGATTGTTGTCGCGCCGTTTGTAGATCACGCTGACCTTGTCGGTGTCGAGGTCGCGAAAGACGATGAACTCGTTCTTCGAGTCGTCGAGCCGCAGCGCGGCTTCTTCGATCGACATCGGACGGATCGGGATGTTGTTCGTCTTCACGATGCGCGGCGCGCGCTCTTCCGTTTCGTCGCGGAGCTGCGCGGGCTCGAGGACCTGCACGGCCCACTCGTTGATGAGCGGCTTCGCGCCGTCCTTGCGATGGTGGTCGCGGATCTTGCTGCGATTCTTCTGCGCCTGACGCTTCAGATGCTCGAGCGCGGAGTTGACCGCGTCCTGCATCGACTCATCGGACTCCTGCACCGACTTCACGTCGTGCTCTTTGCCCTTGATGAGGATCTCGCAGATGTTGCGGTACTTCTCGACCTGCAGTACGACGCGCACGTCGATCACATCGTCGAACAGCTTCTCCTGAATCTTGGTCAACTTCTTCTCGACCATGTCGCGGATGTCGGGAGGGATGTCGTAATTGCGGCCGGTAATCTCGGTTGCCATAAGCCACACCTCGAACTAAAAGATTTGTTTGCGGTCCGTGGACGAAGGGATGTTGAGCTCGTCGCGATACTTGGCCACGGTCCGGCGGGCGATGTTGATTCCCTCGTCGTTGAGGATCTTCATGATCTTCGAATCGCTGAGGGGCTTGCGCGGGTCCTCGTTCTCGATGAAGCCCTGGATCTTCTTCTTCACCGTGAGGGACGAGATGTCCTCGCCCGTGTCGGAATCGATTCCGCTGTGGAAGAAGTACTTCATCAGGAAGAGGCCGCGGGGAGTGTGCATGTACTTGTTGGAGACGACGCGCGACACGGTCGACTCGTGCATCTGGATGTCGTCCGCGACGTCGCGCAGCACGAGCGGCCGCAGGAAGTCGATGCCCCGCTCGAGGAACTCGCGCTGGTGCTTGATGATCGATTCGGCCACTTTGTAGATCGTGCGCTGCCGCTGATCGAGTGACTTGATGAGCCACACCGCGGAGCGGATCTTGTCTTTGATGTAGTTGACCGTCTCGCCGTCCTGCTTCGAGTCCATCGAGTTGAGCATGCTCCGGTAGCCGCTGTTGATGCGCAGCTTGGGCATGCCGTCCTCGTTGAGGACGATCACATACTCGTCGCCGACCTTGTGCACGTGCACATCGGGCTCGACGTAGATCGCACGCTCATTGGAGTATTTCCTCCCTGGTTTGGGATCGAGATGCTTGATCAGCTCGACGATGCCCTCGAGCGTCTTCATGTCGATGCCGAGGGTCTTGGAGAGCGGGACGAACTTGCGCTGCATGAACTCGTCCCAGTGATCGCGAATGACGATCTCGACGAGCGGCTCGTCGATCTCCAGGAAACGGAGTTGCAGCAGGAGGCACTCGCGCAGGTCGCGCGCGCCGACGCCGATCGGGTCGAGCGACTGCACGGCCGCGATGGCTTTCTCGACTTCCGGCGCTTCGAAGCCGCCGGCGGACATGATTTCTTCGTTGCTCGCGCGAAGATAGCCGTCTTCGTCGATGTTGCCGATGATGAACTGGGCGATTTCTTTGGTCCGCGGTGAAGCGTCGGACATCGAGAGCTGCCAGGTCAGGTGATCGGAAAGGTTCGGCGGACGGGTGAGCGTGTTCTCGATGGGGAACTCTTCGTGCTCCTCGCCCATCCCGCGCGGGTTGTAGCCGTACTCGATGTAGTCCTGGAAGTAGGCGTCGTAGTCGATCTCGTCGAACGAGTCTTTTTCCTTCTCCTGGGTTTCGACTTTCGGCGGTTCCTCGGTGTTGCTCTTGGCCTCGGCCTCGGCTTCTTCGGCCGGGGTCTCCTCGGCCTTCGCCTCCTCGGCAGTTTCCTCGAGGAGCGGATTTTCGAGCAGTTCCTGATTCAGGACTTCCTGGAGCTCAAGCTTCGAGAGCTGCAGCAGCTTGATCGCCTGCTGCAACGACGGCGTCATGATCAGCTTCTGGCTGAGTTTGAGGTGAAGCTTCTGTTCAAGTGCCATGGATGAACTGCGGGGCCTTCCTTGCTCAGTTTAGATTGAACGTCTCGCCGAGGTAAATTCGCCGGACCTCCGCGTCAGCCGAAAGGCTCTCCGGCGCTCCCTGCCGGAAGATCTCCCCTTCTTTGATGATGTAGGCCCGGTCGGTGATCTTCAGTGTTTCTCGGACGTTATGGTCCGTGATGAGGATTCCGATCCCCCGGGCGCGCAGTTGCGAAACGATGCGTTGAATTTCGAAAACTGCAATTGGATCGATTCCTGCAAATGGTTCGTCTAGCAAGATGAATGCCGGGTTGATCGCTAAGCTTCTGGCGATCTCCACGCGACGGCGTTCTCCCCCCGACAACGAATACGCCCGGCTGCGCGCGATGTGCGTCACGCCGAACTCTTCGAGCAGTTGCTGGGTGCGCCGCTGGCGCTCCGCGAGCGGAAGATTCATCGTCTCGAACACCGAGAGCAGATTCTCTTCCACGGTCAGCTTGCGAAACACCGACGCTTCCTGCGGCAGGTAGCTGATCCCGCGCTGCGCGCGGAGATACATCGGCAGTTGCGTGATGTCGTCATCGCCGAGCGTGACGGTCCCGCCATCCGGCCGCACGAGCCCGACGATCATGTAGAACGTCGTCGTTTTTCCCGCGCCGTTCGGACCGAGCAGCCCGACGATCTCCCCCTGCCGAATGTCGACCGACACATCCCGGACGACCTTGCGTCCTTTGTAAACCTTGAGGAGGTGAGTCGCTGTCAGTCGAAGAGGCATCGTCCGGCGGAGAGTATCAGATGGGTGGTGCTTCGTCGGAGTGCTTGTCGTGACGACGAGTGATGAGTGATGAGCGATGAAGTTCGACACTCATCGCGAGAGCGGCGGTGTGCGATATGGCGTCATCGAGCAACGCGTGGCTCTCGCGACGCGTGTCGAACCTCATCGCTCATCACTCATCACTCGTTCCCGCGCAGCACGAACCCACGCAGCACCACGCGCTCAACTTCCTTCGTGCTTGTACGTCCCCTTCGTCTGCGCATCCGGACTCACGACCTGCACGCGGTTGCGCGCGAGATCGAATGCGATCTGCTGCCCCGCGACGTTGCCGCTCGGATCACTCACCGTCGCCGGTGAGCCGTTGAGGTAGATCATCTTTTTGTCGACGTGGTAGATGGCCTTTTCGCCGGTGCCTTTGCGATTCGTCGCAGCGTCGACGACAGTCACGTTCTGTTCGGCTTCGATGCGCTGGACTTTGTTGCGATCGTCGAAGAAGAACATCGCCTTCTCCGATTTCAGGTTGCGCGTCTCATCGACGATCGTGACTTTGCCGACGAGGTCGATGCGTTTGTCGGCCTTGCGCGCGATGAGCTGATCGCTCGTCGACTGCACCGGCGACTTCCGCGCCTCGGTGCTCGTGTTGTACAGCATCGAACGCACGTTGCCCCGCGCGACGATCGAGTCGCCGTTGCCCGTGACCTGCAACTCATTCGCGAGCACCGTGTTGTTGTCCTGCCACGCGCGCACGTGTCCCGTGAAGACCGCAACCTTGTTCGCCTGCCGCATGAACAACTCGTCGGCGTTGACGAATACGGGCTTGCCCGCGGGGAACAGCGTCGTGTTCTCCGCCGACGGCGTGCTTCCCTTCGACACGAGTTGCGCGATGACGGATCCGCTCGCTCGCGCGGTCTGCGCACGCGGCGAGAATTCGATCTGCTTCGCCTTCAACGTGTGGCCGTCGCTGACGACTGTCGCCTGCCAGCCCGGATCGGTCGTAAGGATGATGCGATCGCCGGCGATGTCGTAGTTCGCGCGGAACGCACTGGCGGTGGTCTTGGGATCTTTGTAGCGGAACGCGCCTTCGAGATACGCGGAGCGCGCGCGTCGCGACGCCGGATCGAACCACACCGTCACGTGCTCGGCGTTGATCTCGCGCGGCGTGTCGCCGAGCTCTTTCATCACGACGCTGAGGTCCGCCTTGATCTCGCTCACGACGCGGTTCGCGAGCGCGACGCGGAACGAACGCGCGACGATGTCGCGTTTCGGCGGGCCGTCGAGAATCGCGTGGGCCATGTTCGTCACGCTGGTCGCGTTGAGCGCGTTGATCTGACCGTCGGGTCCGAGCTCGGTGTGGAAGCCGTCGGAGCGAATCTCTTTGCGTCCGCCGAGGTCTTCGCCGGACGGCGCGTTGGCGGCCATGACGATGACGCAGTTCTCGCGGCCTTCGACGCCGATCAGCTTTTTGCGATCCTGCGTGAAGCGCCCGAACATCCAGTTCGCGCGAACGGTCTCGTTCCCGCGATCCATCTGCACCTGCTCTTTGAACTCGACCGTGTTCTCGCGACGACGGAACATGCTCTCGGTGCCGCGAATGGTCATCGGGATTTCGGCGGGCTGCAGCGCGGCCATCGTCGCGGTGACGGTCTTGAAGAGTCGCAGCGTCTCCCCTTGCACGTCGAGGTCGAGCGCGCCAGCGTCGCCGTTCCAGCGATCGACTTTGAACTGCACGGGGATGTCGTTGGTGAGTCGCGCGCCGTCGTATTTGATCTCGGCGGTCTTGATCTCGATGCCGTCGCTCGACGCGACGCGCACGCCGCCTTTCGCGTCCGCTTCTTTCGTCGTGGTGTTGAACTGCGCCTGCGGACACGTGACTTCGTACGTGAGTCCGTTCTGGCGGAAGAGCGTCAGCTCGACGCCTTCGAGCGTGGTCCAGCCGGACTCGAACGAGACGACGCGATTCGCGCGGATGCGCGAAACGACGCGGCCGCCGATCGTCTGCACGTCCTCGAACGATCTCCCCTCGACCAGCGCCTTGTCTTCGGGGCGCTGCGTGGAGGTCACCGGCTCCGTGGCCACTGAACCGCGTTTGTTCTTGGTCGCAGTCCAGTTGAAGACGATGAGGAGGATGAACCCGAGGATGGCGATCGGCAGCGCGATACGAAGGACACGGATGGTGCGCTGCATTCCGGATGGGCGTAACACCTTTGCCACCGTTTTCGTTCCTCGCCAGTCGTTACGATGTGTCGATGCGACTGACCGCCGTTGTTGCCGTTCTGTTCCTCTTCGCAACCAGTGCCAGCCCGCAACAGCCGAAAGAGGATCCGCACGTCACGGAGCTCCTCGCAGCAATCAAAGGTCAGGAAAACAAACCGGCCGGCGAGGTCTTCAAGAATGTGGAGATCCTCAAGGACATGCCGGCCGCCCGCTTTCTCCGCGTGATGGACGTCGGCTACAGCCGCTCGTTAGGCGTCGGCTGCGAGCATTGCCACGTGACCGATCGGTGGGAGACGGACGAGAAGCGTCCGAAGCGCGCGGCGCGCGAGATGACGCAGCTCGTGCAGGACATCAACGAGAAGCTCGGCGCGATGCAGGAGATCGACACGGAAGAGCCGGCCGTGAACTGCACGACCTGTCATCGCGGCTACGTGAAGCCAGCTCTGCAAATGCGCTAGCCGGCACGGCCGGCTGCGCGGTTGTCCCTTCTAACCAGCCCTACGCGATCGAGCGTGCATCGCAGATCTCGAGACGAAAGCCGTGATAGCGGTCCGGCTCGATCTTCACGAGCAGATCGACGTGTCCCTTCGCTAACTCAAATCCGAGTTGCTTCACGCTCGGCCAGAGCACGGCGATGGCCTTCCCTGTCGCGTCTTCGAGTGCGAGCTCGCTGCAGTCCTCCGCGAACATGCGCGTGCTCTTTATCGTCACATCCTTCACGAGGAACAGCGGCTGGACGTTGCCCGCACCGAACGGTTGCAGCATCTCGTGCGACGCGAGGAACTCGGCATCGAGCTCGCCGAGTGTGACCGTCGCGTCGACTTGTGCTTCTTTGCGGAACAGCTCTTCGTCGAGCGTTTCGAATCGCGCGTGCAACTCGCGGCGCAGGGCTTCGAGATTCGCGACGGGCAATGAGAAGCCGCACGCGAATTCGTGTCCGCCGAAATGCGTGAACAGATCCGACACGGCTTCGAGCTGACTGTGCAGATCGATCGTCGTGATGCTGCGACCCGAGCCGATGCACGTATCGCCTTCGATGGTCATCACGAGTGTCGGGCGGTGATAGCGCTGCGCGATGCGGCCGGCGGTCAATCCGAGAACGCCGCGATGCCACCCTTCGCCTGCGAGGATGATGACGCGCTCGCCGCCGCGAATCTGTTCCTCGGCGAACCCGCGCACCTGCTGCTCGATCTGCTGCCGCTCGGCGTTCATCCGATCGAGCTCGCTGCAGATTTCCCACGCCGCTTCTTCGTCTTTCGCGGCGAACAAATCGATCGCGGTGTTCGCCGATGCGAGGCGTCCGGCGGCGTTGATGCGCGGTCCGATTTTGAAGCCAACATCTACGGCTCGTAGACCGCGTCCGGAGAGCCAGAGGCGCTTCAGGAGGGCGCGCAATCCGGGGTTGCGGACGTCGGCAAGTCCGGCGAGACCGAGGGAGGTAATGGTGCGGTTCTCGCCGACGAGCGGTGCGACGTCGGCGACGGTTCCGATCGCCGCAATCTTCAGCAGCGATTCGATCGAGACCTTCTTGCCGTTGCGCCGAATGAGCTCGCAACAGAGCTTGAACGCAACGCCGACACCGGCGAGCTCCTTGAACGGATACTCGCATCCCGGCTGCTTCGGATTCAACACCGCCGCGGCTTCCGGCAGGTGT
>DASVNL010000093.1:0-4280 GCA_036383875.1 Thermoanaerobaculia bacterium | reverse complement strand
ACGTTCGTCGCGATGGTCGCGGCGACGTTGCGGCGCAGCGGCGTGACCGGCGCGCCGGACCACGCACCCATCGCGTTGATGAACATCCCCGCTTCGATGTTGCCGCGCGACGTGCGCGCCGCAGTCACGCCATCTCCGTTCTCGACGAAGCCGTGATGCTCGACGCCGAACTCGTAGCGCACGCCGAGTCGCTGCGCCGCGTTCGCGTATCCGAGGAGGATGTTCATCGGGCGAATGAAGCCGTCGGTGGGACAGAATGCGCCGCCGATCACGCTGTCGTCGCCGATCGCCGCGCTGAGCTCGCGCGCTTCGTTCGCACTGACCATGCGCGCCTCGTCGACGCCGCACGCATGCTGAATCGTTTGTGCATCGCGCAGCACGCGCAGGTCATCGTCGTTGCACGCGAGAAAGAGATAGCCGTGCGGGCGATATCCCGAGTCGATCCCGATCTCGTCTTCGAACGCGCGCAACTTCGTGCGCGCCAGAAGCGACAACCGCACCTCGGTCTCGTTGTCGAACTGCGTGCGGAAACCGCCGGTGGCCTTCGCGGTGCTGCCGCCGCCGAGGGTGAGGGCGCGGTCGAGGACGGTGATGTTGCGGATGCCGCGTTGCGCGAGGTGATACGCGATGCTCGAGCCGATGACCCCGCCGCCGAGGATCACGATGTCCGGATGCATTGCTAGGATGATCGCATGCGCTTCATCGCTGGTGTATTGCTCCTCGCCGCCTGTGCGACTGCTTCGACTCCGCCCGAGCCGCTTCCGCCAATCATCGACGCGCCGGCGCCGGTGATGTCCGCGGAGACGCGCGCGCAACGCGAGAAGGATCTCGCCACGGCGCGCGCGGCGTACGAGAAGAATCCGAACGACGCCGACGCCATCATCTGGCTCGGCCGCCGCACCGCCTACCTCGGCGACTACAAAGGCGCGATCGAGATTTTCAGCGAGGGCGCGAAGAAGCATCCGCGCGACGCGCGCATGTTGCGGCATCGCGGACATCGCTGGATCACGCTGCGCCAGTTCGATCGCGCGATCGACGATCTGACGCGCGCGTCGAAACTCGTGCGCGGAACCGCGGATGTGATTGAGCCGGATGGTTTGCCGAACGCGCGCAACATCCCGCTCACCACGTTGCAGTCGAACATCTGGTATCACCTCGGCCTCGCGCACTACCTCAAGGGCGATTTCGAGAATGCGCTGGCTGCGTATCGCGAGTGCGCGAAGGTCTCGAAGAATCCGGACGGCGTCGTGTCGGAGTCGTACTGGGAGTATTTGACGTTGCGGCGTCTCGTGCGTCCGCAGGAAGCGGAGAAGGTGCTCGAGCGCATCAGCACCGACATGGACATCGTCGAGAACGGCGCGTACCACAAGCTCCTGCTCATGTATCGCGGCGAGATCGCACCGGAAGAGCTCGTAAACGAAGACCCCGCGACGACGGACGGCGCGACGATTCTGTACGGCGTCGGCAGTTTGTACGTCGTGAACGGACAGCCGGAGCGAGCGCGGCCGGTGTTCGAGAAGCTCGTTGCGAATCAGCGTCAGTGGGCGGCGTTCGGATTCATCGCCGCGGAAACGGATCTCAAGCGCATTCAGGTATGAGCTTTGCGCCTCTCCTTCGCCGAAGGAGACAACCATGGCCATTGATCCGACCTGGATCTGGATTGCGCTCGGAGCGGTCGCGGTACTGATCGTCGTCGGGCTCGTCACGCGCGCCTCGCGGCGTTCGCGTTCCGAGTCGTTGCGCGAGAAGTTCGGCAAAGAATACGACCACGTCGTGAACGAGCACGGCAGCCGCACGCAGGCGGAACGCGAGCTGCTCGCGCGCACGGAAGAGGCGAAGCAGTTCGACATCAAACCGCTGAGCGCGACGGAGCGGGCGCGCTATCGCAACGACTGGGAGCGCGTCGAGAAGCACTTCGTCGAGCGTCCCGCGATGGCGGTCGTCGAGGCGGACGAGCTCGTCGCGGACATCATGCGCGTGCAGGGTTACCCGATGGGCGACTTCGACAAGCACGCCGCGCATCTGTCCGTGAAGCATCCGCGCGTGATCGAGCATTACCGCGCGGGACACGGCGTCATCGGCGGCGAACCGGGGAGTGCATCGACGGAAGACTATCGTCAGGCGATGCTGCACTACCGCGCGCTGTTCGATGAACTGCTCGGACCGGGCAATGATCTGCCGCTCGACATCCCGCGCGCAAACGAAGTGACGGCACCGTCGCGACGCGTGAGCGATCGCGTGATCGAAGACTCCGATCGCCCGCGCAACTAGTTCGACAGCGACGCGACCTGCGCGGCCGCCTGCAGCTCTTCCTGCTTCACCGGATACTTTCCGGTGAAGCACGCGGTGCAGTAAAGCTCGCGTGGGTCGTCGTTGTTTTTCACCGCTTCGAGCAGTCCGTCTTCGCTCAGGTAGCCGATGGAATCCGCTTCGATGAACGCGCGGATTTCGTCGAGCGAGTGCGAGCTGGCGATGAGGTCGCGACGCTCCGGTGTGTCGATGCCGTAGTAGCACGGCCACGACGTCGGCGGCGACGAGATGCGCATGTGCACCGCGGCCGCACCGGCCTGTTTGAGCATGCGCACGATCTTCTTCGACGTCGTGCCGCGCACGATCGAGTCGTCGATCAGCACGACGCGCTTGCCTTTCACGAGGTGCTGCACCGGGTTCAGTTTGATCTTCACGCCGAAGCTGCGGATCGACTGCTTCGGCTCGATGAACGTGCGGCCGACGTAGTGATTGCGCACGAGGCCGTACTGAAACGGGATGCCGGATTCGAGCGCGTAACCGAGCGCGGCGTAGACGCCGGAGTCGGGGACGGGCACGACGATGTCGGCGTCGATCGGATGTTCGCGCGCGAGCTGCGCACCGAACTTCTGACGTACGTCGGCGACGCTGTTGCCGAAGACGACGGAGTCGGGACGCGCGAAGTAGACGTGCTCGAAGATGCAACGCGCCTCGCGCGATGCACGCGCGTCGCGGACGACGCGCATCGAGGTGATCGGGCCGCGACGCTCGAGGGCGATGATCTCGCCCGCGCCGATTTCGCGAACTGTTTCCGCGCCGATGAGATCGAACGCGCAGGTTTCGGAGGAGATGGTCAGCGCGTCGTCGAGCTTGCCGAGGACGAGCGGGCGGAAGCCGTGCGGATCGCGCGCGGCGAAGATGCGTCCGGGAGTCAGCAGCGCGACGGCGTACGCGCCCTGGACGCGCGACAGCGCATCGATGAACGCGCCTTCGACGTCCGACGCTTTCGAGCGCGCGATGAGATGAACGATGACTTCGCTATCCGCGGTGGAGTTGAAGATCGCACCGTCGGCTTCGAGCTGGCGGCGGAGCTCGTCACCATTGACGAGGTTGCCGTTGTGCGCGACCGCGATCGGTCCCTTGCTCGTGAACGCGACGATCGGCTGTGCGTTGCACAGCATCGAGCCGCCGGCCGTCGAATAGCGGACGTGTCCGATGGCGAGGTCGCCCGGGAGTCGCGAGAGTCGCTCGGGCGTGAAGACGTCGGCGACGTAGCCCATTTCCTTCTCGGAAATGATCCGCCCCTCAGGAGTGACCGAGGCGATGCCGGCGCTCTCTTGCCCGCGATGCTGCAGCGCGTACAGTCCGAGGTAGACGAGATTCGCGGCGTCCGCACGACCGAGGACGCCGAAGACACCGCATTCTTCATGAAATTTGTCGAACATCGAAGTCCTCGGTAACGCGCAAACGGAGCGCCGACTTCCAGTCGGCCGTACCGCCGACATCTTGTCGGCGGGCTGGAAGCCCGCGGCACGGCCGGCTGGAAGCCGGCGCCACGGAGTTCCTACTCTACCTCGATCGGGATCGTCACGGTCCGGGCGTCGCTCGAGCCCTTCTTTCGCATCGTGATGGCGACCTCGCGCATGTCCGTGGCGGGCGACTCGAGGGCGAACACGAACTTCCCGCCGTTTTGCGAGACGAGCGTGGCGCGGGGCGCGATGTCCCAGGTGATCTCGTCCGGTTCGGCGTTGTTGACGAACACCGTGAACAGGCGAGGCTCGCCGCGTCGCAGCGTGGCTTTCACCGCGGGGATGAACGAATTGCCGTCGAGCACGAATGGATACGGCGCGGTGTCCTTGCCGTCCGCCTTGACCATCAGCCATTCCGATTCATCGCCGGACATGAAAAACGGCGCGAGGCTGACGTCGCCGTTGCGCGGGACTTCGATGTTCGTGCGCTGATAGCCGTTCGCGTCCGACTCGAGCACGCGCACGAGCGTCTTCAGCGCGTAACTGCCGGGCGGGAGTCGCAGA
>DASVNL010000092.1:0-6886 GCA_036383875.1 Thermoanaerobaculia bacterium | reverse complement strand
GCCGGTGCAGGTAGAACAGAATCGCGACGAGGTCGAAGGTCTCGTTGTCGAACGGCAGCGGCGCGCCGGTCTCGAGATCGAGCACGCGCGCGTCGATGCTCGCGTCGTGCTCGCGCACGATGTCGATCGCCACGGACGATCCATCGATCGCAACGACGTTCCACCCGCGACGCGTGAGCCACACCGCGTTGCGACCCGCGCCGCACGCGAGATCGAGTGCGCGTCCGGGCGCGAGAGTCTCTGCGGCTTGCACGAGCAGCGACGCCGGCTCGTCGTTGAGTTGCTCGCGGATGCGATAACGCTTGTTCCACTCGCCGAGGGTCACGGCACTACAATAAACGCGATGACTGTACGAGGAATCGTTCGCGCGCTGCTCAGGGGAGAACCGAAGATGCTCACGCCCGGCACGACCGCGCCGGACTTCGACGCCACCGATCACCTCGGCAATCGCGTCACGTTGTCTGGCCTGCGCGGCAAGAAAGTCGTGCTCTGGTTTTATCCAAAGGCCGACACACCCGGTTGAACGCGCGAGGGTTCCGGGTTCCGGGACCTCCAGGCCGAGTACGAGGCGAAGAACACGCAGATCCTCGGCGTCAGCTTCGACACGCAATCCGAGAATCGCCACTTCGCGGAGAAATTCAATTTTCCTTTCCCGCTCTTGTGCGACATCGATCGCAGCATCGGCATCGCGTACGGCGCCGGTGACTCGACCAAGGACGAATACGCGCGGCGCATTGCGTACGTGATCGACGAGAACGGCGTCATCGCGCAGGCTCACGCGAAAGTCGACGCCGCGTCGTATCCGAGCTGGCAATTGCGGAATCTCTAACGCTCATCCCCACATTCGCCCTCAGAACTTGTAACAACGTCGTGCAACCATTTCGCTGCTCGGACGAATAAGCCCTTCAGAAACCTGAAGGAGTTCGAAATGAGCGCGAAGCGGAAACGCAAGATCACCATCGCCACCGTCATCGTCCTGGTGCTCGCCATTGGCGGAGCGCTGGCGGTGAAAGCGAACGGCAAGGACAAGAAGCCGCCCGAGTCGCCGGTGAAGACGGCCAAAGCCGAAGTCGCCGATGTGCAGGTCAAGGTGACGGAAGTCGGAACCGTCGAGCCTGAAGTGAAGGTCGACGTGAAGTCCGCGATCTCGGGCAAAGTCATCGAGATCATTCATCGCGACGGCGACATCGTCCGCCGCGGCGACGTGCTCGCGCGCGTCGAGCCCGATCTCAATCAGGCTCAGTCGCTCGCCGACACGAAGAACTCCGTCGCGTCCGCGGAGATCCGCTATCGCGACGCGAAGAAGAGCTTCGACGAGAACAACACGTTGTTCTCGCAGGGCCTCCTCGCAGGCAAGCAGCACCGCGACGTCGAGACCGAATACCTCGAGGCGCGCCAGGAGTACGACAAGGCGCGCGAGAAGTACGCGCTCGTCGAGAAGAGCGGCATCCCGATCAGCCAATCCGCCAGAGACTTCCGCGGCTCGAACGTCGTCGCGCCGATGGACGGCGTGGTGCTGACGAAGAACGTGGAGATCGGCGAGTCGATCACCAGCGGCGTCTCGTCGTTCAACGCGGGCACGATCCTGTTCTCCGTCGCCGACGTCTCGCGCATGATCGTCAAGGCCGGCGTGAACGAAGTCGACATCGGCAAAATCCGCGTCGCGATGCCCGTGAAGGTCACGCTCGACGCGTACCCGAAAGTGCAGTTCGCCGGCAAGATCGACCGCATCGCCCCGGCCGTGCGCGTCGACGATAAGGTCCGCGTCTTCGACGTCGAGATCCGCCTCGATGCGCAAGGTCGCGAGCTTCGCTCCGGCATGACCGCGAACATCGAAGTGATCGGCGAGAAGAAAGAAAAAGTCCTCACCGTCCCGGTCGAATCGGTCTTCAAGCGCGACGAACAGGAAGTCGTCTACGTGAAGAAAACGATCGACCCGAAAGTCTTCGCCGAAGAGTCGAAGAAGAAGCTCGAAGGCGAAGCGGCCAAGCAGGCCGAGAAGGATGCGTGGAAGAAGTTCTTCGACAAGCGCATCGTCGTGACCGGCCTCGCCGACAACTCGAAAGTCCAGATCCTCAGCGGCATCAAGCCCGGCGAAGAAGTCGCGCTCGCCGACCCGACGCTGACGAAGAAGGACGACGAGGATGATGACGATTAGTTGCCGGTTGCCGGTTGTCAGTTGTCGGGAGGCCACCAACCACCCCCGACTGACACCGGTTCCTCCGACAACCGACAACTGACAACCGACAACTGCGAGCGAAGCGAGTCAACCATGAGCGCCGTCTTCAAATTCGAGAACTGGCGGGCCACCGCGCCCGAGCCGCCGACTGCGGAGAGCGTCAACAAGGCTCTCATTCAGCTCGAGCGGATCACCAAGACCTACGACTCCGGCGAGAACGCCGTCATGGCGTTGCGCGGGATCGATCTGCGCATCGGCGGGGGCGAGTTCGTCTCCATCATCGGCCCCTCCGGATCCGGCAAGTCGACGCTGATGCACATCCTCGGCTGCCTCGACTCTCCGAGCGAAGGCCGTTACTGGCTCGATGGCGAAGACGTGGCCGCGCTTTCGGGCAAAGCTCTGGCGCGCATCCGCAATCAGAAACTCGGCTTCGTCTTCCAGACCTTCAACCTCCTCCCGCGCGCGACGATCTGGAAAAACGTCGAGCTCCCGCTGCTCTACGCGGGCGTCGACGGCGATGAGCGTCGCGATCGCGCGATGAAGGCCCTCGAGCGCGTCGGCCTCGCCAATCGTGCGAAGCATCGCCCGAACGAGCTCTCCGGCGGACAACGCCAGCGCGTCGCCATCGCGCGTGCGTTGGTCAACAACCCGTCGATGATCCTCGCCGACGAGCCGACCGGAAACCTCGACCAGAAAACGGGCGGCGACATCATCAAGCTCTTCGAAGAATTCGCCGCCAGCGGCCAGACCATCATCCTCGTCACCCACGATCCGGCCATCGCCGAACGCACCGAGCGCCGCGTGAAGATCGTGGACGGACTGATCGTGGACGGGGACACCATTGATTAGCGACCAGTTGGCGGTTGGCAGTTGGCGGTTGGCGGGAGACCCCCAATCACCGTCGCCTCATCTCCCGCCAACCGCCAACCGCCAACTGCCAACTGGAGCGTAGCGATCATGCTCATCCTCGAAGCCATCATCGACGGCATCCGCGACATCAAGGATCACTTCGGCCGCACGCTCCTGCAGCTCATCGGCATCATCCTTGGCGCGGGCTCCATCGTCGCGACCTTCTCGCTGTCGGTCGCGGGGAAGGAAGCGTCGATGAAGTTCTATCGCGTCAGCGGCGGCATCGAGCGCATCTTCATCGGCAACAAAGACACCGGCAAGATCACCCTCGACGCGAAAGCACTGGCGTCGAAGGGACTCACGTACGCGGACGCCGTGGCCATCCGCGAAGAAGCGAAGGAAGTCGATCTCGTCTCGCCCGTCTCCCAGCAGAACATGGTCGTGCGCTACGGCACGATTGAGAAGACCCGCGACGTGATGGGCGTGACGCCGGCGTACTCGCCGATCACGTTCTTCAAAGTCGAGCACGGACGCTTCATCAGCGACAGCGATCTCACCTCCGCCGCACGCGTGGTCGTCCTTGGCACGACGCGCGCCGCGGAGTTCTTCGGCAGCGACAACCCGGTCGGCAAGACCATCAGCATCAACGGCTCCGGCTACCTCGTCGTCGGCGTGATGGAAGAGAAGTACTTCAGCTTCGATCAGCGTCGCAACGTGCTGCGCTGGATGAATCGGCAGATGTACATCCCCATCACCACGATGATGACGCGCAAAGGCGAGCCGCTCGAACAGGGCCGCATCTCGTTCATGCACACGCGCATGAGAGACGTGAAGAAACACGAGGACGCGGTCGGGGAGCTCGAGCGCATCCTCCTCCGCCGTCACGGCGTGAAGGACTTCGAGGTCTTCTCGCGCGTCGCGAATCTCAAGCGCAACGAGTCCGAAGGAAAGATGTACGACGTGACGTTCATGATCTGCGGACTGATCTCGCTGCTCGTCGGCGGCATCGTGATCATGAACATCCAGCTCGCGTCATTCAACGAACGCGTTCGCGAGATCGGCACGCGCAAGGCCGTCGGCGCGACGCCCGCGCAGATCTTCTTCCAGATGCTCACCGAATCCGTGATCGTCTCGATCTTCGGCGGATTCCTCGGCATCTTCGTCGGCAAGTTCTTCACGCAGGGCATCTCGATGCTCACGCGCAACCCGGCCATCATCACGCCCGGCACGATCATCAACGCGCTGATCTTCGCCGCGGGCACCGGCCTCGTGTTCGGCATGTATCCGGCGATCCGCGCGTCGCGCCTCAACCCGATCGAAGCGCTCAGGACGGAGTAACCCCATGCAAATCGGCGAATCCATCCGCACTTCCTACGAAGAGGTCAAAGGCCACCCGGGCCGCTCGATCTTCACGCTCCTCGGCGTGATTCTCGGGACGCTCGCGCTGGTCGTGGTCATGTCGGTGCTCGACGGCATCAACAACTCCGTCCTCAAAGGCATCAACGACCTCGGACTCGACGGCGTCATCGTCGCCGCGCAGCGCACACCGATCGACAAAGTCGAGAAGGCGAAGGCGCATCTCTCGCGCGGAATGCGCGTCGAAGACATCAAGGCCTTCGAAGACGCGGACAACATCCGCGCGCTGTCGCCGGTCGGCGAGACGCGCGCGATCGTCACTGGCGGCACGGTCACGCGCCGCATCGACGTCTACGGCATCACGCCGGAGTACGCGGACACGCGCAATCGCAGCGTGTCCGCCGGACGCTTCATCAGCGAGCGCGATGTCGAGACGAATGCGCCGGTCGCTGTCATCGGCTGGCAGCTCAAGACGCAACTGTTCGGTGGTGAGGAAGCGCTCGGCCAGAAGATCAACCTCGGCGGCCGCCGTCTGACGGTCGTTGGCGTCGGCACGAAGTTCGACATGACCTTCGTCGACGACGACGACATGCGCAAAGAAATGGGCGGTGCGTACATCCCGTGGACCGTCTACCGCGACATGTTCGGCCGCGCGAACGCGATCTCGTACATGCTCGCGAAGGCGATCAGTCCGGAGAAGAGTGTCGACGCGGAAGACGAAGCGAAGGCGCGGTTCCGCCAGGCGCACAACAACATCGGCGACACCGTGATCAACAACGTCGGCAAAGAGATCCTCAAAGAGCGCGGCCAGATCGAGATCATCCTGCGCAACTGGCGCATCGTGTTCTTCGCGATCGCCGGCGTCTCGCTGCTCATCGGCGGCGTCGGAATCTTCTCGGTTCTCAAGATCTCGATCTCCGAACGCCTCTTCGAAATCGGACTGCGCAAGTCCCTCGGCGCCACGAACGGCGAGATCTTCCTGCAGTTCCTCATCGAGTCGGTGACGCTCTCCGTCGCCGGCGCCGCGACCGGCCTCGGCCTCGGCATGCTCGTCGTGAAAGTGATCAGCGGATTCTTCCCGGCCGGTCTCCCGGTCTCGATGTTCGGCGTCCTGATCTCCACCGGCTTCGCCGTCGGCGTCGGCCTGTTCGCGGGACTCTATCCGTCGCTCAGCGCCGCACGTCTCGAACCGGTCGAAGCGCTTCGCGGATAACGCGGCCCTCGAGCCGCGTTATCCTGATCTTCATGCGTACTCTGCTGAAGATCGGGCTCGCCGTTGCGGTCGTGGCGATTGCTGCCGTCGTTGTCGCGCAACCGCAACCTCGCGAAGAACAAAAGCGGCCGGACGATAAGAAGTTCGAAGTTCAGATCACGGACGAGATGGTGCGGCACAGCCGCATCCAGGACACGCTCTACTTCGCAGGCACGGCGTGGTCGTTCATCACGCTCGGCATCGTGCTCGTCACCGGACTCTCGCGGAAGATGCGAGATCGCGCTGCGAGGATCACGTCGAAGCCCTGGGTGCTCGCGCTGATCTACATCGCCCTCTTCACCGTCGTCATGGCGATCCTCGACTTCCCGCTGACGTACTACGCGGGCTACGTCGTCCCGCATCAGTTCGATCTCAGCGATCAGTCGTTCGGCTCGTGGTTCGCCGACGAGCTCAAAGGTCTCGGCGTGGGCCTCGTGATGGGATCGCTCATCGGCGCGACGGCGTTGCTCGGCGTGCGCAAAGTGAAGAACTGGTGGTTCGCGATCTGGCTGGTGAGCATTCCGTTCATCATCCTGCTCGTCGTCGTGCAGCCGGTCGTGCTCGATCCGATCTTCAACAAGTTCGAGCCGCTGAAAGATCAGGTCCTCAAACAGAAGCTGCTCAACCTCGCGTCGCAGGCCGGGATCGAAGGCAGCCGCGTGTACGAGGTCAACAAGTCGAAGCAGACGAAGACGATGAACGCGTACGTGAACGGCATCGGCCCGACGAATCGCATCGTCATGTGGGACACGCTGCTCGCGAAGATGTCGCACGACGAAGTGCTCGCCGTGATGGGCCACGAGATGGGCCACTACGTGATGAAGCACATCTGGAAGACGCTCGCGTTCTCACTCGCGCTGTCGTTCTTCATCCTCTATTTCGTGCAGAAGGTGCACGACAAGACGCTGCCGAAGTACGGCCCGCGCTGGGGCTTCACCGATCGCGGCGATCCCGCATCGCTGCCCTGGCTCCTGATCATCCTCAGCGGCGCGAGCTTCCTCGCCACGCCGATCATCTCCGGCTACTCCCGCCATAACGAGCACGCATCGGACATGTTCTCCCTCGAGCTCACGCACCTCAACGAGCCGATGGCCACCGCGTTCCGAAAATTCGCCGAGGATTCGAAGCGCGATCCGAACCCGCACCCGTTCATCAAGTACTGGCGCTACACGCACCCGCCGATCGGCGAGCGCATCCCCTTCGCCCTGTCGTACAAGCCGTGGGAGAAGGGCGAGCCGAATCAGATGTAC
>DASVNL010000091.1:0-2493 GCA_036383875.1 Thermoanaerobaculia bacterium | reverse complement strand
TCGGTAAGGTCGACACTGCCCTTCACACCTTCATTTGAATGAACTCACGGAAAGGGCTGCCCGCCCTCCCGTTCCGACTAACCAAACTGGAAAGGATCAGCCCAAGCATCTCTGGAAAGGAACATCCCGATCAGTCACGGGAGACCACCGCCCCACCACGACGCACTGCGCACTCGCATCGGCTCTCCCGCCAACCGCCAACTGCCAACCGACAACCAACTCCTATAATCCGCGCCACGTTCATGACGCCGACGCGCGCGCAACTCGAAGACGTTCTCAAATCGCTGGTGGGGGTTCGCTATGCGGACATCCGGTACACCGCGACGCACCAGCAGCACGTGAAGGTCCGCAACGGCGAGGTCGATCACCTCTCCTCGACCATCGATCGTGCGATTGGCGTGCGCGTGCTCGTTGGCAATGGGTGGGGGTTCGCGGCGTCGAGCGACATCAGCGAGGCGTCGATTCGTCGCGCGGCGAAACGGGCGCTCGAAGTCGCGGCGGCGAGCAATGCCGCGTCGAACGTCGTCGTCACGCTGAGCGACATCGAGCCGCACGTCGCGCGGTGGGAGTCGCCGTATCGCATCGACCCCTGGTCCGTGCCGATCGACAAGAAGCTCGAGCATCTGATGAACGCCACCGAGCCGATGCGCGGCGACGCGCGCATTCATCAGGTCGCGGGCGAGATCTCCTGCTATCGCCAGGAAAAAGTCTTCGCTTCGACGATCGGCAGCTTCATCGAACAGACGACGACGCAGATGGGCGGCGGCATCGAAGCCGTCGCCATCGACGGCGGGGAGTTTCAGCGGCGCACGTATCCGAATCCGTTCGGCGGCGACTTCCAGGCCGAAGGGTGGGAGTTCATCGAGCGATTGAATATGCCGGAGAAGGCGCTGCAGGTACGCGACGAAGCACTCGCGCTGCTCGCCGCGCCGAAAGCGCCGGCCGGACGCTTCGACCTCATCGTCGGCAGCGCGCAGCTCGCGTTGCAAGTCCACGAGTCGTGCGGACATCCGACCGAGCTCGATCGCGCGATGGGCCTCGAGATCTCGCTGGCTGGCGGCTCGTTCATGCAGCCGTCGATGCTCGACAATTTCCGCTACGGCTCCGACCTCGTGAACATCGTCGCCGACGCCACCATCCCCGGCGCCCTCGGCTCCTTCGGCTTCGACGACGACGGCGTCCCCGCACAACGCTTCCATCTCGTCGAGAACGGCATGTTCGTCGGCTACCTGACCGGCCGCGACACCGCACCGTTCATCGGACGCGCGTCCAACGGCACCGTGCGTGCGGAAACCGCGGCGCGCATCCCGATCATCCGCATGACCAACATCAACCTCGAGCCCGGCACCACGCCGCTCGCCGACATCATCGCGGACACGAAGAAGGGCATCCTCGTCGAGACCAACAAGTCGTGGTCGATCGACGACCTGCGCCTCAACTTCCAGTTCGGCTGCGAAGTGGCGTGGGAGATCGAGAACGGCAAACTCGGACGCATGCTCCGCAATCCGCTCTACACCGGCAACACGCCCGACTTCTGGCGCTCGTGCGACGCGATCGCCGATCGCGACTCGTGGCAGATCTGGGGACTTCCGAACTGCGGCAAAGGCGATCCGATGCAGACCATGCGCGTCGCGCACGGCGCACCATCCGCGCGATTCCGCGGCGTCGAAATGGCATGACCGACAAGACCATTGCTTTCGAAATCCTCGAGCGCGCGCTCGCCGCTGCGAAGGCAGACGAGGCGGATGCCGCGTACATCGCCGTCGATCACAACATCTCGCGATTCGCGAACTCGCAGCTCCACCAGAACATGTCGGAGGAGAGCGCGTCACTGACGCTGCGCGTCGTGATCGGCGGCGCGATGGGCGTCGCGACGACGACCGTCTTCGACGAAGACGAGATTCAACGCACGGCGGAAATCGCTCGCGAAACCGCGAAGCATTCGAACGCGGTGCCCGGCTTCGCCGGCTTGTATCGCGACAACGAGCCGCTGCCGCACGTCGACGGCTTCGACGAAGAAACCGCCGCGCTCGCGCCGATGGAAAAGGCGCTGGCGTTGCGCGCCATGTTTGATCGCGGCACTGACGTGACGTTCGCCGGTGCATACGCGAGCGGCGCGACGGCCGTCGCCGTCGGCAACACGCATGGCGTTCGACGCTACGCGCGCAGCACATTCGCCGACGCCACCGTCATCGCGATCGGCCAGAACGGTTCGGGTTACGCGACATCGCGACAGCAGAGCGCGTCGCGCGTCGACGTCCGCGCGCTCGGCGAAGAGGCGATGCTCAAGGCCACGCTCGCGTCGGATCGCGTCGAAGATCTCGAGCCCGGCGCGTACGACGTGATCCTCGAGCCGCCCGCACTCGCCGAAGTCTTCGACTGGCTGAACATGATCGCGCTGACGGGTCAGTCGTACGAAGACGGCTCGTCGTTCTTCGTCGGCAACCTCGGCAAACAAATCCTCGGCGACAACTTCACGCTGCTCGACGACGC
>DASVNL010000090.1:0-2504 GCA_036383875.1 Thermoanaerobaculia bacterium | reverse complement strand
GTCGTCTTCGGGATCGTTTGCGGCATCGAGGCCGGTGTAATACCCGAGGAGATAGTGCTCGGCCGGGATATTCAGATCGCCGCCGAGGAGCATCGTCAGTTTCTTGTAGCGAAGCTTCAACACGACCGAGTGGCCGTTCTTCGTTTTGCCGGGATCAGTGAACCAGCGCAGCCCCTGCTTCGCGCCCAGCATTTCCGGCACCGGCGCGAGCACTTCGAGCGACAGTTCCTTGTCCTCTTCATAGTCGGGAAGAAATCCGTCGTTCGACGACACCATGCGGATGTCGTCCGCACATTCGAGGAACGACTGCAACAGGCCGGGATAGCCTTTCCCTTTGACGTCCTCCGCGTTCGCGAGAACCGCGTTCAGTGCGTCGAGGTCGGCGACGGTCGGGACGTGCGTCCGCTTCTGCGGGATCCGCGCGCCCAGCGGCTCCTTCTTGTTCGCACGCTCGACGATTCCGTTGTGATAGACGCGCCGGAATCGAAAGTTCTTCGACTTCACGAGATACGTGAATCCCGCGTAGTGATCCGAGTCCGGATGGCTCATCACCGCTGTGTCGACGTACACGACCTCGTTCTTGCGCCTCTTGAGATTGAAGCGCCAGCGCAGGAAGCGATACATGTTGTCGCCCTGCCCCGCGTCGATGACGAGGAAGCGATCGTCGGGCGTGACGATGAACGAGCCGTCGCCCTGTCCGATGTCGACGAAGTTCACTTCGAGCAACCGCTCGTCCTGCGCGTCGTCTTTGTGCAACCAGCCCAGCGTCCCGCGGCCGCGAACGTTCAGCCAGTCGCCTTTTCGACCGACGACCGTGCAGTAGTCGCCCCAGAGCAGATGCTGAATCTTCTTCCCTTTGGCGTTCGGCGCGTCGCGCAGATAAACCGCCGGGTAGCCTGCAAACGTGTGCTCACTCGCCATCGAAGTCGCTCCTTCGATTACGGAGTGACCGCCAGCTCGACTTCCACCCTCGGCGTCTCCCGTCGAGGTTTCAGTGCGCGCGCGCGTTGCGAGCGATAGAGCTGCACGAGGTAGTCGTACAACACGAGCTCGTGCTCCGCGCCGGCGGAGCGGGTGGCGCGATTGACGAACATGTGGATGACGCTCGGGATGATGGTCGCGACCGGGATCTGCAATTGGCCGCGACGTTCGCGGGCGCGGAGCTCGTGAATGAGTGGCGCGTTCGCTTCAGAGCGGCGACGCAACGCACTCAACGCCGGATGCAACTCCTCGGGCGCCGATGCGGGTTCTGTCAGTAAGCGCAGAAGGAATGGACGTTCCTGGCGAAGACGATCGGCGATGCGCGATCGCAACGGTTCGTAGCGATAGTTGCGGGCGAAGCCGTCGCGCGCGCGTTCGGCGATGTCGATCTTGGCGGGAAGGTCGTAGCCGAAGTCGTCGAGGAGTCGATCCATGCCGGCGAGGATTGCGCGCCAGCGGACATCCGCGCCGAAGTCGCTCGCGAAGGAGTCGAGCATCGCGACGACCGCCTCCGAATCGGCGAAGAACATCTCTTCGCACAATTCGATCCCTTCATTGCCACCGTAACGCTCGACCTCGCGATCGTACGTGTCGAGCTGAAACTTCCACGCACTGCCGCTCGCGAGCAGATGCTCGAACACTGTCTCGAGTTTGGGCAGCACGTGATCGTGCAACGCCTCGCGCTGACCGCGGAATCGCACGCGGATGTGCCATGCGGGATCGCCGAAGCGGATGAAGAACCAGCTCTTCGCCGCGCCGCTGGCGATGAAGTCACTGGCGAGTGGACCGAGGACGTCGCGCATTACGCCGTCGACGGTTCCGCTGCCGACGTACATCTTTGCGTAGAGCCAGTCCGAGCCCGGCGCGAGTGTGCGCGGTCGCGTCGATGCGGGGGCGCTCTTCGTGACGAACGGCTTCGTCTCAACGGGCGCGCGTCGCACGAACGGCACGACGAGCTCGTGGAAGAAGCGGCCTTCCGCGCCAGTCGCACAAAGCGCATCGGGTGCGGGATAGACCTCGTTCAACACGACTTCTTCGCGCGTCTTGAAGAGATCCATCACCGCTTCGACGTTGAGCGGATTTTCGAAATCGAGCAGCAGCTCGTTGTCGCCGTCCATCAATGCGACGTAGCGCGGCATGCGGTGCTTCGCGCGCCACTGCTGTGCGAGCTCGAACCGCGCGTTGCCGCTCACCGTCGTGAAAGGCTTGATGTCGCGCTCGCGCATCCGCCAGCGTGCGCGCGAGAAGACGATGCGGCCGCTCGTGACGCGCGGCAGAAACGGCGCGGCTTCGAGCGGTCCCCAGTTCCACTCCATCCCCAGCGCCTGTTGCACGGACGCGAGAAAGCGATAGACGCCGAGACTCTCGAACGTCGTGTTGTGCGCGGTGGTGAGGCGCGGGATGACTTCGCGATCGTGCGTGAGCGAGCGCAGTCGGATGCGATCCGCGATCACCGTGACCATCAGGTCGCTGACGGGAATCTGGCGATCGGCGGGCGCGCCGGAGCTGCCGAGGAAGGGGAT
>DASVNL010000089.1:0-5024 GCA_036383875.1 Thermoanaerobaculia bacterium | reverse complement strand
ACCGCACGCGCAAAGTGTTCGAGAAATCCCTCGGCGTACTCCGCATCGCCGCCGCGAAGTCGCAGCGGTGGAACGTCGCGCGGAATCCAATACGTCGTCGTGGCGATTTGGCCGCGCTCGAGCGTCAGCGTGGAACCGCCGGGCAGACGCTTCACCGACTGATGAAAGGTCCGAGTCTTCTCCTCGAAATACATCACGAGGAACGCGGCGATGCGCGATTCGTCGAGATCGCGCGGTACGTCCGGATTCGCGAGCACGCCGCGCACTTCGCTGCCGAACGCGAAGATCTTTCCTGGGACGAACGCGTAGACGAACGGCTTCACGCCGAATGCATCACGACCGCAGAAGAGCGTTCGCTCGTCGCGATTCCAGATCGCGAACGAAAAGTCGCCTTCGAGATGACGAACGCACTCGCGCCCCCACTTTCGAAAGGCCGCGACGATGAACGCAGCGTCGGTGGCAGTCCGATCGATCGCAAGCTCGCGCTGCAGGTCGTCGCGATTGTCGAGTCGAACGTCGGCGACGACCACGAGCTCGCGATCGACGAACGGCTGCGTCTCGTTCGCAGATTCGGCTGTCGTGCGCAGCATCGCGTGCGCGAATGCCGCGCCGTCCGCGCTCCACGCATCATTCGCGTCGGGTCCGCGATGCGCGACTGCGGCCGCGAGCCGCAAAACGGTTTCGGGATCGACCGGCCGGCCATCGAGGCGAATGACGCCGGCGAAGCCGCTCATGACCGGACTTCGACGAGTCCGGCGGCAGCCATTGAATCGAGCAGGTGCAGAACGTCGGACTCGCAACGCTCCGCGTCGACGTCGTACTCGGCCACGAGCGTCTTCGTGACGTCGGAAACGAGGGCCGGATTCTGGATGAGCTGCCAGACGCGAACGCCGACGGCGTCGAGGCCGTAGTAGCGGCCGGCTTTCATTCCGAGGATGACGGTTTCGCCGCCGATGTCTGAGGCCATTTGATCGCGGGAAACGACCACGACGGAGTCGGGATGGACGGTCATAGAGAGTCCGGGAACATAGGGGCGAGCACGGATGCAAGTCAAGCGGCTGTTCGCTTTGGTCGCAGGCAAGCGCAACTGCGAATAATTATCTTGCGAATCGTCACCAATATCGCCTACTATCCGCTGTTTCCAAAAATAATCGTCTCGTCCACCGTCCACAAATTTACCTTTTTCGTGTCGAGGATCAGGAATGACATTGCACAAGCGTTTCGCTGTGGCTGTTGCCCTATTCTTGCTCGCGGGCAGCGCGTTTGGCAGAAATCTGCCGAACATTGATGCCTTTGGTGCGGGCAAGCAACTTCCGAACACAAATGCCGATCTCGCTCAGAAAGCCTCGGACCTTCTCAAAGACGGTTCCCGGCTCCACGCGGAACCACGCCTCGGCGTGCCCACGTTCCTGTGGCTGAGCGAAGAGGCAAATCTCGCTGGTGGTGGTCCGATCTCCAACGGACCCGAGCGCCGCGAGATCGCAGCCGCGCGCGGACATCTCAACGCGGCCGCACATCTGTACAACCTCACGCCGACCGACGTGAAGACAGCAGTGGCCTCGACCGTGTTCAACACGGGACGCGGTCCGGTCATCGTGAAGTTCACGCAGTCCGTGGGTGGCATTGAGATCTTCCGCGAAGAGCTGAACGTCGTCATGACGCAGGCGCTCGAGCCGATTGCTCTCACTGGCTACATCACCAGCCAGACGACGCCCGCCGCGATTCCAGGCCGCTCGACGTGGGACGTGCAGCCGCGCAACGCCGCGGTGAGCGCCCTGCAGGACTCTGCCGCGCGTAACTTCAACGTTGGCCAGCTCACCGCCGCGTTCTCGCGCGACGGATACGACTTCTACAACGTGTCGGGTGACGCGGGTGTGGCGGTCGAGCCGGTCCGCATGAAGAAGGTGTGGTTTCACCTTCAGGACGGGCTGATCCCGGCCTACTACATCGAAGCGATTTCGTCGCCGGTCCTCACGGACGTGCAGATCGGCAACGTCGAAGACAGCGCGTACGCGTATGTCATCTCCGCGACCGACGGCGCGATCCTGTTCCGCAAGAACCTGATCAGCGAAGCGGCGAATGGAAACGAATCGAACGTGCTGCCTCCGGGTGGATTCACCTACCGCGTGTGGGCGGATCCGGTCACCGGCATCCCGTATGACACGCCCGCTGGAAACGGCGTGCATCCGAAGCTCGTCCCGTCGCCGGATGGTGCACAGCACTCCTTCGTCCCGACGCAGGACGTGACGCTTCCGAACTTCCCCTTCAGCATGAACGACCCGTGGCTCGCGCCGGGCGCGACGGAGACGAACGGCAACAACGTCGACGCCTTCGTCAACATCAACAGCCCGGACGGTCTCGGCAACCCCATCACCACGACGCCGACCGATTTCCCGAACGGCGATCACCGCGCGCAGATCACCGGCGCCGGTCAGTTCCTGCACAACCACACTCCCGACGTCGACGCCTTCAGCGCATCGGCGCGCTCGGGCTCGATCTCGCAGCTCTTCTACAACATCAACTTCCTGCACGACTGGTTCTACGACTCGGGCTTCAACGAGGCGAACCGGAACGGTCAGAAGCTCAACTTCGGCCGCGGTGGTCTCGAAGCCGACGACATGAAGGCGCAGTCTGGAGACTTCCAGAGCTTCAACAACGCCAACATGCTCACCCCGGCCGACGGCCAGCGCTCGCGCATGCGCATGTACAACTTCCCCAACCTCGCCAACACGCTCGACGTGACGGCGCCGGCGGGAATCGCGCTCAAGAACCGGATCGGCGTTTCGCAGACCGGACTGCGCAGCTTCGACATCACCTCGGACATCGTCATCGCGACGTTCACGGCCGGTCCCACGACCTGCACGATCACGAACGCCGCGGCCCTCACCGGCAAGATCGCGATGTTCGACTTCGACAACACTGATGGCACGGGTTGCTCGTTCTCGACGCGCATCGCCCGCATTCATGCGACGTCCGCAGCGGCTGCGCTGATGGTTTACACCTCAGGAGCGCCGACGCTCGTCGCCAACATCACCGGCTTCAACGCCACGCACACCAAGCCGATCGGCGTGATTTCGTGGAACTCCGCCGGTCCGATCAAGACGCAACTCGCCGTGCCAAACACCGTCTCCGCGCGCCTCCTGCGCAAGGCTGACCGCGACGGCTCGCTCGACAACCAGATCGTCTTCCATGAGTGGGGTCATTTCATCAGCAACCGCCTCATCGGTAACGCCTCTGGTCTCAACAACCAGCAGGGCGGATCGATGGGTGAAGGCTGGGGCGACTTCGTGGCCCTGATGCTCACCGTTCGCGAGAACGACATCGCCACGCCGAGCAACGCGACGTGGGGCGGCGCATACGCTCTGGCTACGTACGCCACCAGCGGTGTGCCTTTCGACGGCTCGCTGAATCACGGCTACTACCTCGGCATCCGTCGCACGCCGTACTCGACGGACATGACCAACTACAACGCGCTCACCTTCCGTCACATCGAAGACGGACAGCCCGCACCGACCGGCCCGCCGATCGCGTGGGGCGGCGCGAACTCCGAAGTGCACAACTCCGGCGAAGTCTGGACGACGATGCTTTGGGAGTGCTACGCGGCATTGCTCCGCGACACGCAGGGTCCGCTGCCGCGCCTCACGTTCGCGCAGGCACAGGATCGGATGAAGCAGTACCTCGTCGCCTCGCTGGCGATGACTCCGTCGTCGCCGACCTTCCTCGAAGCGCGTGACGCCGTCCTCGCGGCTGCGTACGCGACCGATCTCACCGACTACATCCTCTTCTGGGACGCGTTCGCCAAGCGCGGCGCCGGCCTTTACGCCGTCGCTCCGGATCGTTACTCGACGACCCACGCCGGCGTCGTCGAAAGCTTCGACGCAGTTCCGGAGATCCAGTTCGCCGGATTCTCGATCAACGACAGCGTCGCCTCGTGCGACAACGACGGTGTGCTCGACAGCGGCGACACCGGCAAGCTGACCGTCGTGATCAAGAACGTCGGCACCTCGGCGCTCGTCAACACGGTCGCCACGATCACGAGCTCGACGCCGGGCGTCAGCTTCCCGAACGGCAACTCGTTCCCGCTGCCTGCGTCCGATCCGGTCGCGACGGTTTCGGGTTCGGTCAACGTTGCGTATGCCGCGGGTATCGCGGGTGCGCAGCAGCTCGACTTCTCGATCTCGGTCTACGACCCGACGCTGGGAACGCCGCGTACGACCAACTGGTCGGTTCGCGCGAACACCAACGCCATCCCGGCTTCGACGGCCACCGAAACGGTGGAGCACACCTCGTCGCCGTTCACCTTCACCTACAACAACACCCTCCCGAACCTCAAGCCGTGGGCTCGCAAAGAAGTCAGCGCGATGCAGCACGTCTTCCACGTCGATGACGCGGACGGCGCGAACGATCAGTACCTGACCTCGCCGGTCTTCACCGTCGACGGCAGCGGCTCGATGAACGTGCAGTTCGACCACTCGTGGTCCTTCGAGTTCGATGGCGGCGGCAACTACGACGGCGGCGTCCTCGAGATGTCCGTCAACGGCGGCGCCTGGACCGACATCGGCGCGACGATCTACAACGGCACCATCCTCAACTACGCCGCCAGCCTCAACCCGCTCAAGGGTCGTACGGGTCTCGTTCAGGCTTCGGCCGGAACCGTGCACTCCTCCCTGACGCAGGCCATCGCACCGGGCAGCACCGTTCAGGTCCGCTGGCGCTTCGGCAGCGACAACGCGCTCGGCGCACCGGGCTGGAACGTCGACAACATCGCGTTCTCGGGCGTCGTCGAGACTCCGTTCGCGACGGTCGTTGCCGACACCGGTTGCTCTGTACCGACGGCTACGTCTCTCGTTCCGAGCGCGAACCCCTCGCCGTTCGGTGCGTCCCTCACGCTCACCGCAACCGTCACCTCCACCGGCGGCACGCCGACCGGCAACGTGACCTTCTATGACGGCGCAACGAACCTCGGCACCAGCGCGCTCGTCAGCGGCGTGGCCACGCTCGCGACCTCGTCGCTCGCCATCGGC
>DASVNL010000088.1:0-9995 GCA_036383875.1 Thermoanaerobaculia bacterium | reverse complement strand
GGCGTTTGGTAGATAGAGGATGTAGTCGCTGTCGAGCGCGCGCATCGTCGCGGCGACGTCGATCGCCTCGCCGTTGAAGAGTTGCTTCGACAGCGCGTACTCGCGCGGATGGAGCAGCGCCATGAACGTCGGATCGAGGACGTTCAGATAGCGGCCTTGCGGTGCAAAGAAAACGAGCTCCGTTCCTTCGGGCCAGTCCGCCGCGACTTTCGCGTCCTTCGGGATCACGCGGCCGAGGGCGGCGGCGTTGGCTTCGAGCGAATGCGGGTCGCCGGTGCCTTGTCCGAAAATCCAGACCGACTGCATCACTCCCGCGACCAGCAACAGTGCGAGTCCCGCGGCGAGTGGACGTCGATGCACGATCTCGCGCGGGCGGAAAATCACCGCGAGCGTGGCCAGCGGAATCAGCCACGTGACCATGCGCGACATGCCGAGAAAGAGGATCGCGAAGAGCGTCGCGGCGATGAGGAAGTAGCGTGCGGGCCGCACGTCGCGATCGTCGGACGACGGACGCGTGCAGAACCAGTACAGCAGCAATGCCGCAACGAGGGGCAGATGGAACAGCAGCGTGTCCATCACTGCCGGCGGATGGTTTTCCGTGCTGACGTCGAGGTGCGCGCGATTCAGATAGTGCAGCGCGTTCTGGTACCACCACACTGTGAGGTGATGCGGAAAGTGCGGATGCACGAGCAGCCCGAGAACGATGCCGCCGAGCGCAGTCGCGGGCGTCTTCCAGTCGAGGCGTTTCTCCGCGATGCGATCCGCGATCGCGAAGAAGACGATCAAGGCGGCCGCGACGTGCCACGCCGTGTACGCGAGCGCGAACAGCGCTGCGACGATGAACAGCGCGATGCGGCGCCGCTTCGCCATGAACCAGATGAGCAGCAACAGCAACGTCAGCGCGAGGAGCTCGGGGCGGAGTCGCGAGACGCGATCGGCGAACGGATACGAGCCGAGGTAGATGAACGCCGGCGCGAGCATCCCCCACCAGCCGAGTGCGTTGAGGCCGAGCCACGCCAGCAGCGTCACGATGATCGCGTTGAAGAACGCGACCGCGAGACGGCCCATCTCGTGCGCATCGCCCGCCGCCGTCCACGGCGCGAGCAGCAGGTGAAAGAGAAACTGGTTATCGCCGAAGCCGTCGCGCATGATGCTGAAGCGCGCCCACGGCAGGTCGTCGATGATGCCGTGCTGGCTGAATTCGCGGCCGATCGCGAGGTGGTAGTACGAGTCGCCGTCGGGCAGAACGGGCTGCGCGAGGAAGTAGAAACTCAGCCCGAGGAACGTCGCGAGGAAGAGCGCTCCGAGAGCGAGGGCCTGCTGGCTCGGCGTCGCCGGTCGCATCGAGCGCGACGATACGTGACAACGCCGCGAGGGGGGTAGGGAAAACTCGCCCGCATACATCTCCTGATTGGAATCAATCCACAAAAATCAGGAGAGAGCACATGACGCGGAGCGCAACGCAGAATCCGATCTGGTCGCACATTCAACGCGGTCTCGTTTATCCCTCGCCGCATGCGATCTACGCGATCTTCTTCCGCGGCGGACGCAAGCCGCTGACGAAGAAGATCCTCCGCGACCTCATGCGCGAGCTGCGCGATCACATCCACGACAAGTTGAAGGACGCGCACACGTCCGCGGTGACGGGCGTCGGCTTTCCGCTGTGGCGTGAGTGGTCGGGCAAGGACGTGCCGAACGCCATCGACTTTCTCCTCCCCGATCCTGCGAACCCCGCGACGTCGGAAGTCTTCGCGCGCTCGAACGGCACCATCGTCGACTCCGCGGGCGACCTCTGGTTTCACATCAAGTCCGACAAAGCCGATCACTGCGTGCGCGTCCTCGAGTACATCCGCAAGCGGCTCGAAGTCGAAGAGAAGTGCGTCGATCCGCAACGCACGCTCTTTCAAGCCGCGGCGCGCAAGACTGGTGCGAGTGGCGAAGACGGCGGCAAGGTCGTCGGCTGCCGGTTCTCCGAAAATCTCAACAACGCGACCGATCCGCTCTCGCTCGAAGAGCATGTGCTCATCGACGACGACACCGAGCATCGCGGCGCGTCGATCGTCTTCACGCAGCGCTTCCGGCTCAACTGGGATCACATCCTCAACATGACGCCCGAGCAGATCGAGGATCTCGTCGGACGCACGACCAGCGACGTGCTGATCCCGTCGCGCGACACGCGCAGTCACATCAAATGCGCGCGCGTGCAGAACGACGCCGGTGACACGGTGCAGATCCTCCGACTGAGTCTGCCGTTCGGACAGTCACCCGCGATTCACAACAGCGATTTGTTGCAGAAGGGCGCGTCGATTCGCGACGAAGACGGGATCTTCTTCGCTGCGTACGCGAACAGCGTGCAGACGTTCGAGCGGATTCTCGACAATCAGATCGGTCCCGAAACCGGCTTGATGCGCGACCGCGTGCTCTCCGAAGTCCGCTCCGACCTCGGCGGGTTCTTCTACGTTCCGAGTCAGGAAGAGCTTGGGCTGAAGCACACCGCGTTGCCGAAAGCCTCGACGGACGTGAGCCGCTATCCGGGCATGGACTGGTCGCTGCTCGACCGCCACTTCGACAAGCGCTCGAAGAACGGTCTGATGTTCTACAACCACAAGGACTACCTCTATGTCATGCAGACCGCGACCGGCGACGATCACAAGCGGCTCGATCCGCCGTCGCAGCGCGTGCTGACGCTGCTCGCGAATGCGTTCTCGCGCTGGCAGGACAACTGGTACTTCGACCGCAAGCAGCAGGAGCTCGAGCATCTCTGCGCGTACGTCGCGCGCAAGTACGGTCCGGAGAAAGCGCGCGAGGTCATGAATCTCTCCGTCGCCGAGCGCATGGGCTGGACCGTGAAAGTCAGCCTCGGCCAGGTCTTTACGAGTCACGAATACGGCTTCCGCGGACGCAAGCTCGACGCGAACGGCAACTACATCAACGGCGCGGACACGTATCGCATCCACGCGCAGGAGCTCATCGTCGGCGCGTTGCCGAACATCGGACTCGGGCAAGGCCGCTACGTCATCGACTACGCGCGCAAAGACGAGACGATGCCGAACTTCTTCGCCGGTCTGAGCTACGCATCGGGTGTCGGCCACACCGTACCGATGTTCCAGCGCGCGCTCGACAAAGGCATCGGCGGGATGATCGCGGACGTCGAGAAGTTGCGCGACAAAGCAACCGAGCAGTCGAAGCGCGAGTTCTTCGCGGGCGTCGTGCTGTCACTCGAAGGTGTTCGCGACTACAGCCTCGCGTACGCGAGGCTCGCGAGCGAGATGATCGCGAAGGCCGCGGATGACGACGAGCGCGCGAATCTCCGCGACATTCAGAAGCGGATGGAGAAGCTCGCGACGAAGAAGCCGTCGACGATGCTCGAGGCCACGCAGCTCATCTTCATGCTGCACGCGGGGCTCCACCTCATCGGCGAGCCGACTGCGATCGGCCGTCTCGACCAGATGCTCGCGCCGTTCTACGAAGCGGACATCGCGGCGAAGCGCATCGATGAGAACACGGCGCAGGAGATCCTCGACTGCTTCTGGATCAAGCTCGGCGAGAAAGTGCAGCTCAATCGCACGATGGTCGAAGACCACCAGCCATTCGGCAATCTCGCGATGGGCGGCATGAGCGGCAACTATCCGCAAGGCGCGGCGAACAATCAGTGGATCCAGCAGGTCACGGTCGGCGGCACGATCGCCGACAACTCGCCCGGCGCGGGCAAGCCCGCGTACAACGACGTCACGATTCTCTGTCTGCGTTCCGCGCGACGCCTGCCGCTCAACGCGCCGTGTCTGTCGCTGCGCACGCGTCGCGACATGCCGGACAAAGTGCTGCGCGAAGCCGCGCTCGCGATTCTCAGCGGCGGTGCACATCCGATTCTGTTGTGCGACGAGAAGGTGATCCCGGGACTCATCGCGAGCGGCGAAGGGGTCGGCGACGGCACGGAGCCGACGGCGTACACGCCGGTGCGCGAGAAAGCGCAGGGAACGTGGTCGAGCACTGTGCCGCTGCGGATCGCGCGCGATTACGCATGCGACGGCTGCTACGAACCGCAGCTCTCCGGCGTCAGTTGGTTCACCCTCGGCGGACTGACCACGCCGCAGGTTCTCGAAGCGACGCTCAATCAAGGCAAGGCGTGGGCATCGGCGGGACCGATCTGGTTCCGTGGCCAGCGCGTGTCGTTCACGTCGCCGCCGCCCGCCGACATCCGTACGTTCGACGATCTCGTCGATCTCTTCTTCGAACATCTGCGCGTCATGTATGCGAAGCAGACCGACGGCACGGTCGGCGTGTTCGGGCAGATGAGCGCGATCTGTCCGTCGCCGCTGTTGTCTGCGTTGACGGAAGGTTGTCTCGAGAAAGGACTCGACTACTACGCCGGCGGTCCGCTGTTCAACGTCATCGCGCCGGGATTCACGGGACTCTCGACGGTGATCGACTCGCTGTACGCGATTCGCAAGATGGTCTTCGATCCGCTGACCGCGGCGACGTCGCTGCCGCATCTCGTCGAGGCGCTGATCTGCAACTGGGGCGAGAGCATGCAGGAGCCGTTCGTGAGCGTGCTCGAAGGTCCGGCACGCATCGCGGCGCGCGCGGAGAACTATCGCAAGCTGCGCAACACCGCGATGGCCGTGCCGAAGTTCGGCCGCGGCAACGCGGAAGTCGATGCGTTCGGCGGCGAGATCATGCGCCGCGTCGCGGAGACTGCGCGCAAAGTCTTCACCGAGCCCGAGCTCGCGACGGCGGAGAAGATGGTCGCGCTGGCGAAGAAGCTCGGGACGAAGTCGCAGCCGTTCGGCGGCTTCCAGATTCAGCCCGGCGTCGGAACGTTCGAGAACTACGTGGAGTTCGGCGCGCAGTGCGGCGCGTCCGCGGATGGCCGTCATTCAGGCGATCCGATCGCGTCCGATCTCAGCCCCGCCCCGACATTCGCCGACCTCCCGGTGTCGCAGCAAACGAACACGTTCCTCAACACCCTCGGCGCCTACACCGGCAACACGAACGGCTACTCGGATGGTGCGCCGACGGACTTCAGCATCCGCGAGGAGTTCCCGGCCGACGCGCTCACGAAGTGCCTGCGCGCATTCGCGGACGGCGCGGGCTCGAACATCCTCACCGTGACGTGCGCGGATCCGGAGACGATGTCCGCCGCCGAGCGCGACCCGGAGATGTACGACGTGCTCCGGGTGCGCATGGGCGGCTGGACGGAGTTCTTCGTGGCCATGTTCCCCGCGCACCAGGCGCAGCACGAACGGAGGCCGATGCAGACGGAGGCGAAGGCGCTCGCTTAACGCGAGCGCATCTCCGCCGCGAGCTCTGCAAGCTGATCGAAGCCGGAGTCGATCCCTTCTTTCATGCCCATGCCGACGTACGACTCCTTCATCGCGATGGAGTCGAACAGCGTGTGCATCGTGAGCGTGGTGCGTTCTCCGTCTTCCTCGAACGTCACGGTCATGATCATGCGTCCCGCGTCCGGCAGCTCGAAGCCGTTGGTGAAGACGATCTTCTGATTCGGAACGATCTCGAGGTACTCGCCGCCGAACGGGTCCTGCAATCCTTCGGGGCCGGTCATGGCGAAGCGATAGCGGCCGCCGACGCGGAAGTCGATCTCGCACATCGTCACGGGATAGCCGCGCGGGCCGAACCAGCGGCGGATGTGCTCGCACTTGCTGTACGCCTCGAAGAGGATGCGCGCCGGCGCATCGAAGACGCGCGTGACGATCAGCTCGCGGTCAGCGGCGGGCTCGTTTGCGTTTGGGTGATCTCTCATTTTCTTTCATCTCCTTCACGTAGTCGGCAAGCTGGTCGAAGCTCTCTTCCCAGAAGCGCTCGTACCCGCCGATCCACCGCGCGGCCTTTTCGAGCGGCTTTGCATTGAGCCGTACGGGCCGGAACTGCGCCTCGCGTCCGCGCGAAACGAGCCCCGCGTTCTCGAGCACTTTCAAATGCTTCGAGATCGTCGGCTGGCTGAGGTGGAACGGCTCGACGAGCTCGTTCACCGTGGCGTCGCTCTTCGCGAGCCGGGCCAGGATGGCCCGCCGGGTCGGATCCGCAAGCGCGGCAAACACACGATCGAGTTGCTGAGTCTGAGCAGAAAGCATTTGCATTGCCCTTCGGCTATATCGCCTAAAAGCTATATAGCCCATCGCGAATATGACGTCAAGCCCAGCGGGTGCGCACCGCATCGCGCTCGGCGTCGGTGTAGAAGTGTTTCGTGTAGCGCGCGTTCAGCATTCGTTCGACGTACGCGGGTGGCAGGCGCAGCGCTTTGACGAAGCGGCGGAAGACCTCGCCTTTGCTCTTCGCGCCGGTCGAGTTCGCGCGCTCCACGTCGATCGGACGCTGGAAGAAATCGGACAGCGCGACGCTCTTCGTCGCGTCATCGAGCTCGCTCTTCAGAATCAACAGCTCGAACGGCGCTTTACGAATCACGGCGTGGCCGGCTGGTGTGAACGGATGAGCGTAGACGTCGATGCCGAGGACGGGGAGGATCTCGTCGTCGAACCAGGTGAGCACGTCGTCGTGCGTGAAGCGCGTGATGAAGCCGGCGCAGAGCGCGTCGAGCGAAACCCTTGCGTGCGCGTTGCGCAACTGCCAGATCCAGTCGAGATGTTCGAAATACGACGAGAGGTTGCGCGCGATCGGCTCGCGCACGAGCGTCACGACGCGCACAGGCTCGCCGCTGCGCATGAGCGTTTCACCTAAGCGGACGCCGAGGCGGTCGTGGCGCGGGGGCCAGAGCACCATCCAGCCGTGTGCGCGTCGCGACTCGCGCATGCGTCGCAGATGCTCGCGATTCATGCGATGCACGTGCTGCGCGTCGATGCCCGCGCGATGCAGCGCCTCGACGACCGACGTCGAGCCCACCTTCGCCATTTGAAACACGATCACCGGTGTCAGAGAGCGCCGCCCTCCTTGCCGCGATTGACCATCCAGCGCGCGATGCGCGTCAGCGGTGGGCCGATGAATGGAGTGCGAAGGATGCGGTGTGCAGCCTGGGCCATGAGGTTGAGGTTCGACTCGGACGGGCGCATCGCTTCCGTGACGAAGCGGAGGTACGCGGCCGCGGCGCGACTCTCGTCTTCCCACGCGCTCGGCGACTTCGCGGCGTGCTCGGCGACGACGGTTTCGAGCAGCGTGAATGTCTGTTGATGCAGATCGTCGGCGGACGCGGTCTCGCGGATGAACTGCGAGACCTTCGCGGCGTCGGCGGGATCGTACGCGGCGATCGCTTCGGCGACGCGGTCGGTGGTGAGCGGCGTGGACAGCGACCGGATGCCGAAGTTCAGGCGGCGCAGTCGCGCGACGTTGTCCGGCGTCACGAGTCCGGCCATGTTCGCGCCGTCGCACACGATCACCGCGGCGCCGGAGGCCATCCCTTCGAGCGCGCACTTCGCTTTCGCGAAGACGAGGTCGTAGCGATTGAGCATCGACTCCGGTTCTTCAGTTGCCGTGCCTGCGAACTCGCCGACGACGTCGACTGCGATTCCGGCGCGCTTGCACGCGTCCTCGATGATCGCAACGTGCGTCGCGGCGTGCGCGCTGTTGCCGAAGACGAGCGCGCGTTGCGGCCGCGCAGGCAGCGGCGTCGCGCGTGGCTGAAAGCGCGCGGTGTCGACGGCGTTGAGCAGCACTTCGATCTGTTGCGGCGCGATGCCTTCCTTGTAGAGCAGGCGATCGGCACACGTGTCGTCGACGGCGACGTAACGCGCGATGCGCGGGAAGCGCGGCGCGTCGACGTCGGCGCGCCAGCCGTGGCAAACATAGATCGCCGGCGTCTGCGGAAAGTGCAGCAGCGCGGTCATCGTCTCGACGGAACTGTTGCCGTGAATGACGTCGGGCGCGACGCCGATCGTGGTCAGGTCATCGGTGAACGGAACGGTGAGGCGCGTGAGCTGCGCGGCGAGCCGCCCGTGTCGCGGACCGTAGATGATCGGCGAGTGTCCGCGCGCGAGCAGCCAGGCCGCGAGATCGCGCGCGTAGGATTGCACTCCGCCTACGCTGCCGAGGCTTCCGCACGTGATCAGAATTCGCACGCGCGCATGTTGCGTGACTCACCTCGCGAATGCTAGAAGCAACCGCGATGTCTCAGCCGTATCTGATCGTTGCACACCCCGGTCACGAGCTCATGGTTCACGGATGGGTCGAGGAGACACGCCCGCGGGTCGCGATCATCACGGACGGTTCAGGACGCACCGGCGTTTCACGCATCGGATCGAGCGAACGCATCCTCAACGCGGCGCACGCAGCGAGCGGAAACGTGTGGGGCGTGATGAGCGATCCGGCCTTCTACCAGAAGATCCTGGACGGCGAGGTCGACTCGTTTACGACGCTCGCGAGACAGCTCGGCGACGAGCTCACGGAGTCGAAGCCGCCGTACGTCGCGGGCGACGCGCGCGAAGGGTTCAACCCGACGCACGACGTCTGCCGGATGATGATCGACGCGGCGGTGCGGATCGCGCGGCGCAACGGCGCGGAGGTCGGGAACTACGCGTTCTTTCTGTTCGCGCCGCACACGAAAGCGCCGCGCGACGGCGCGATTTGCAAGACGCTCACGAGCGACGAGATGCAGCGCAAGGTGACGGCGGCGACTTCGTATCCGGAGCTCGCGTCGGAAGTCGAGGCGGTGTTCACCGGGACGAGCCGCAATCTCTTCGCGCAACATCCCGACCTCGCGGCGATGATCGGCGCGTCGTACGACGGGATCAGCGAACAGGCGCTCGCGTTCGAATGTCTCGTGCCCGCGGACCGGCTTCCCAACTCGAACGACGAGAAGCCGTTCTACGAGCTTTACGGCGAGCGTCACGTCGCGGCGGGCACGTACGCGCGCGCGATCCGCTATCGCGAGCACGTGCAGCCGATCGAGCACGCGCTCGCCGCGCTCTGACGTCATGCATACCGTCGAATCCGTTCTGGCCACACTCGAGCGTCGCGGGACGAAGAAGAATCGCGACGGGATGGCGCGCTACGCGATCGTCGCGGAGAAGGCGTTCGGCGTCGCGGTCGGGGATATTCGCAAGCTCGGCAAAGAGATCGGCATCGATCACGAGCTCGCGCTCGCACTGTGGGAAACCGAGTGGTACGAGGCGCGGATGCTGACGTCGTTCATCGCCGATCCGAAACTCGTGACGCCCGCGCTGATGGATCGCTGGGCGCGCGACTTCGACAACTGGGCGATCTGCGACACGCTCTGCTTTCACCTTTTCGATAAGACGCCGCACGCGATGAAGAAGGTGAAGCAGTGGGCAACGAAGAAAGAGGAGTTCGTGAAACGAGCGGCATTCGCGCTGCTCGCATCCGTCGCGCTGCACGACAAGAAGATCGACGACGCGGTGCTCGCCGAGTGTCTGCCGCTCATCGAAGTCGCGGCGAACGACGATCGCAACTTCGTGAAGAAGGGCGTGAGCTGGGCACTGCGCGCGATTGCTGGTCGTCGTCCCGCAGTGTTCGTCGAGGCGAAGGAGCTCGCGCAGAAACTCGCGGCGTCGGACGTGCCATCCGCGCGCTGGGTGGGCAAGGACGCGTTGCGCGAGTTTGCGAAGAAGGGGAAGTGATCAGAGCACTTCGCCCAGCGTCTTGCACGCGGCGATGAGCCGGCGTTCGCTGGCGCCGCCGAAGCCAAGGATGAGGCCGGGGCGTTTCGTGCGTCCGGCGTAGCACGTCGAGAGCGCGGTCATGTCGAGTCCGCGCTGCGTCGCGTTGCGCACCAGCGCGACGTCGTCGGCGTCGTCGGGCAGAAACGCCGTGATGTGCAATCCCGCGTCGGTGTTGTGCGGGACGAGCGACGGCGCGTGTTGCGCGAGCGCGCGGACGAGGGCGTTGCGGCGCGCGTGATAGAGCGCGCGCATGCGTCGCAGATGGCGTCCGAAGTGGCCTTGCGCGAGGAACTCGGTGAGCACGATCTGATCGAGCGTCGGAGAGAAGAGATCGATCGATTCGCGATGGCGGATGAAGTCATCGACGAGATCGCGCGGCACGACGAGATAGCCGATGCGCAATGACGG
>DASVNL010000087.1:0-3360 GCA_036383875.1 Thermoanaerobaculia bacterium | reverse complement strand
CAGGAGCAGCGCGTGCTCGATGTCGTCGGGCGAGTGAATGCTCGCGGCGGAGATGCCGATCGACACCGCGATCGGGACGAGGATGATGAAGATCGCGGCGACGGCGATGATCGTCAGGACGATCGCCTCGCCGATGCGCAGCAGGATCAACGGCCAGTTCGCGATGACGTCATCGAGCGCGCGGCGGAGAACGTCAATGACACCGCGCTTCACATCGGCCTCAGATCGTCGAGCGGCGGTGATCGGTCGCGCCGGTGAACTCGATGCGTTCCGCCATCTCCGCGAGCCGGCTGCGCAGTCGCGTGCCGATGCGCTGCTCCAGCGTTTCTTCCTTCGCGTCGACGGCGCGGTCCGAGTAGTTCGTCGTGAAGATCGTGGTGCGCTCTTCGTTATACCGCGTGTTGATCACGTAGTAGAGGATGTCCTGCACGAACTGCGTCGGCTTCTGCGATCCGAGCTCGTCGAGCACGAGCAGATCGACTTCGAGCAGCGGTCGCAGGATCTCCGACTTCGTCGCCGGATTCTGATCATCGAACGACGCCTGAATCTCCTGAATCAAATCCTGAAAATTCGAGAAGAGCACGCGCCCCGGCTTGCCGGTGTGCACGATCTCGAGCAGCGCCGCGACCGCGAGATGCGTCTTGCCGACGCCGCACGTGCCCATGAGCAAAAGGCCCTTGCCTTCTTTCACGTGCGGCCAGACGTCGACGAACTCCTGCACGCGGCGCTTCGCGCTTTTCAGCACCGTCGACTTTTCGCGGAACGTGTCGAGCGTGCAGTGCGCGTAGCGCTTCGGGATGCTCGCCGCGGCGATGCGATGCGTACGCCGCAGATCGCCCTGACATCCGCACGGCTCGACGCGATTGTCATCCGCGTGCGTGAGCGGAATCCAGCCGGAGCCGTTGCAGCGAGGACAGGTCGAGGGAGTCGGGGCAGCCATGAGCACGAAGGGAGTTTACCTTGTTAAACTCCGCTCCGGCCCGCCAGACCAATGACGAAAGCGATTGCCTCGTACCTCGCGCAGCGACCGGATGCGTCGACGTTCCTCCTCCCCACGGACGTGGAGCGGACTCTGCGCGAGCTGTTCGTCGAACCGGAACGGCTTCTCCCCCAGCCTTACAAAATCTTCCCCGCCGACGAGACGCAACCGCCGACGCTCGGCTTCCCTGTGCTCGACGCGACGGTGATGAAAGATCTAGACGCGAAGCTCGATCGCTGGCTCGCGGAAGAGACGGCGTGGCAGGTGAATCGCGCGCAGGAAAAAGAGAAAGCGCAGGCCGCGTTCGCGACGTACGTCGGGACGCTGGTGAAGGTCGCGGAGAACGCGCTGGTGTCGAATCTCCTCAGCGACTATCACGCGATCTTTTGGCTCGCGCACTCGCTCGACGTCGCGAAGCATTTCTCGAATCTTCCCCGCCGGATCTCCGCTCGCGACACGCAAACAGGTCGCGCCCTCGGCGACACGCTGAAGTATCGGATCTTCGGTCGCTGGGTCGCGGAGACGCGCGAGCAGATGAACCAGCTCGTCGCGCGCGTCGGCACGTTGCTCGAGGGCGAAGAGCTGCGCGGCATGCAGTTCTTCCGCATGCTGCAGGACGATGTGCTCATCTTCACCGAGGAGTTTCTTGGGCCGGATTTACGCGAGCTGCGAAGTTTCCTCGTCGGATACCTGCGCCGCGACTTCGCCACGTTTCGCGACTGCTTCGAACGTCTTCGCGCTGCGGCGAACGAGACGCTGCAACGCGAGCGCACGTTCCGCGCGGCGCTGCCGCTGTTCGGCGGCAACGTGCAGGAAGGCATCACACTCGCGCTGCTCCTCGATCCGAAGTTTCAGAACTTCCTCTTCGAACATCCCTCGGCGCAGAACGCCGTCACGCGCGAAGAGCGCGAGCAGTTTCTGTTGATCGCGCGACGCGTGCAGGAGTTCGCGGTGCTCAATCAACTGCGGCGCGGCATCGTCTGGATGAACGTCCAGTCCGACGGCAACGTCGTCTCCGCCGATCGCCGCAGCGGTACGACGTATTCGCGATCGACGCGGCCGATGGATTTCGGACGCGCGGGCGTCGTCGATCCGATGGTGCATCGCTTCGGGATGATCTACGACATCTCCGCGTTCTCCGAAACGCTCGGCAGCATCCGGCGCGGCGGCGAGAAGGAAGAGATCCGCTCGTACCGGCAGATGGTGTTGTTCCAGCGCAAGCTCGACAACATCGCGCAGCGGCACTTGTTGCAATTCGAGAAGTTTCTCGGCGACGGCGCGTTCTATACGACCCGGCGCGCGCTGCGACTCACGCGCGCCGCACTCGAGATCCAGCGCTTCTACACGGAGATGAAGCGCAAGGGCTTCTCGTTCAACAAGGGCATGCGCATCGCGCTCAACTACGGTTACTACCGGTTGCTGCCGATGAAGACGTCGCCCGAAGCCGGCGATCGCATCACGGAGTTCTACGGACACGGCATCGTCGAGCTCTCGCGACTGACGACGGGCAAGGCGAACAAAGAGATCGAAGAGATCGCGTCGTTCCTCGTCGCGCACGGATACGACCCGCAGAAAGTGCAGCAGTTCTTCGCACCGCTCGCGCGCGGCGTCGACGTCATCGATCATCGGCAGCACGCGCGCGAGTACTACGCGTACATCGATCCGAACGGCGGCCTCGTGAACGAAGGCATCGTCGCGTCGATGCACTTCATGCAGGAGCTCTCGACCGAGATCGGCGCGGAAGCGGCGCCGATTCATCGCATTCGCACGGAGTGGGGAACGTATCTCGCGTTCGAGCCCGGCCTGCCCGGCATCGAATACGTCGGCGTCCGTCTCCTCGGCATGGTCGGACTCAAAGGGCTCGACAAGGTCGAAGTCGCAGAGATCGTCGCGTTTGCACCGGGCGAGGTCGAGGATGCCGAACCGGTCGAGACGTCTGAACCCTTCGTGCGGCTCCTGCGTCAAGAGTTCCACCAGGAGCAGGAAGAATCGGGCACGAACGTCTGGGAAGCGCGCGCGCAAACTACGACCGAGCGGATGATCGAAAGCGAGATCGTGATCTGCGTGAAAGCCGAATCCGCGGACCTCGCGGACGAGGTGCTGATCGGCGAATGGGATCCACGCTCGGACGATGTGCGCCGTCCGCTGCGTCTACCCCGTGGAGATTTCCAGCGACTGTTTGCGTTGAAAGGCGAGCTCAGCGCGGAAGTTCTTTCGGGTCGCAAACAGAGCGTGAAAGAGATGTACGAACGCCTCTCGATGAAGAGCCTCGCGCCCGCGCTCCCGCTCACGCCCTATCGTGACGAAGGCGGCTACGACGCGTACATCCTCGGCGACGTGGTCGAGAAGCTTTGAGTGGAGCGGCGGGCTCTCAGCCCGCC
>DASVNL010000086.1:0-8710 GCA_036383875.1 Thermoanaerobaculia bacterium | reverse complement strand
GCCGGGCTGACAAGGATTGTCAGCCAAAAAGAGGAAGGCGACAGCTTGTCGGCGCGGGCAAAAAAAAACGGGCGCCGAGGGGGCGCCCGTTTCGAGAACCGGTCGTGGGCCGGTGGTGCAAACTACTGGGACTGCACGCCTTCCGGATAGAGCATGAACGTGCCTTCCGAGAAGAGGATGTCGCAGTCGAAGTCGTTCGTGGTGCCCGGAGCGTTCGTGTTACCCGACTGCTCGAAGGTGCGGTTGGCACCGGCCGAGAGGATCGAGTAGCTGCTGGTGCTGACGCCGACGTTGAAGACCGTGCTCCAACCGTCGTACACCGGAACGCGCTTGATGTAGGTCGGCTGGAGAGAGCCGCCGATGGTCGTGGTGATCGCGGTGTTCGCTGCCGGCCACGAGAGGCCCGCGGCGTTGTACTGGTTGAGGTCCGTTGCACGGGCTTCCCACGCAGTCGCGATGCTGCGCATGTCGGCCATGGTGCGCTTCTGACGCGAACGCTGCATTGCGGTCAGCAGGTTCGGGATGGCGATGGCTGCCAGGATGCCGATGATCGCCACGACGATCAGCAGCTCAATGAGGGTGAAACCTTTCTGCTTCCTTTTCATTAAACCTCCTTTGGTGACTGCCGGAAGAGGCAAGGGATATACCAGAGTGACCTAACTTTTATCTGTTGGAAACAAACGACTTATTACCGTCCAGTCGGACTAGAACCCGTGATTCTGACGGTTTTTGTTCGGAATCCGTGACAATGATTGTCAGTCCTGTTCCGCCCACTCCAGCACGACGTTTTTCATGAAGTCCACACCGTCGGCGAAGTGGTCGAGGCGGATGCGCTCGTTGCTCTTATGGATCGAGAGCGACTGCGGCAGGTCGACGGGATAGGGCGAGACGCCGTAGCAGACGATCCCGCGCGGCCGCAGGAATCGCGAGTCGCTCGACGAGCGATAGCCGAGCTGCGGTCCGACCGGCGTCTGATAGCGGCGCTTCGCCTCGCGCGCGAGGATCGCGAACAGCGGCGTGTCGGTGCGTGAGACGACCGTCGGGCCTTCCTTCGCCCAGATGTGTACGACCTCGATGCCGCGCGGCTTGGCCAAGCCTACGAGCCACGCGAGGCGCTCGTCGGGATTCTCGTCGGGGAGATTGCGCAGGTGGATTTCCATCTCCCACTTGCCTTCGCGGTCGAGCGTGTCGGATGCCCAGATCGTGTTCTGCGTGAGCTCGCGATACGCCATCGGCAGCCGCCAGTAGTGGCCTTCGCGAATGGCCCAGTCGATGTCCGCGAGGTAGGGGCGGAACGCGACGCGCGTCGGCGCGGCGGCGTGGAAGTACTCCCGCACGACCGGTAGGATCCGGCCCGGTTGTCGCGGCTGCATGTACGGCTCGAGCGCGAAGCGGAAGTCCTGCATCGTTTTCTGATCGGGCGCGCGCAGCGTGACGCGCACGACCTGCTTGCCCGCGGTCTCGATGCCGAAGTACGTCATCCGCTCGCGCAGGATCTCCGTGATGCCGCCTTCGGTGATGCCGTACCCGAGTCCCTCGAACACGTCCGGCCGATGGGCGAGCAGCCACTGCATCCCGTACTCGCTGCCTGTTTCCTCATCGGGCGTCGCGAGAAACACGAGATCGTGCTCGGGCTTCCTACCGCTCTTCGCGATCTCGATGAACGCGGCGAGCTGGCAGATCGCGATGCCTTTCATGTCGAGCGTGCCGCGCCCGTACATCGAGCCGGCAACGATCTGCGCCCCGAACGGCGGACTGTTCCACGCACCGACCGGTTTCACGACGTCGATGTGATTGAACAGCAGCAGACCGTGGCCTTTGTCTTTGCCCGCGATGCGTGCGTAAACGCTTAGCCGGTCCGGTGCGGATTCGATCAGCTCCGCGCGCACGCCATTGCGCGCGAACACCGCGACGAGCCAGCGTGCTCCTGCTGCCGCGCCGGCGGGCGTCGACGTGTCGATGCGCACGTACTCCTGCAGCAGCAGCGCTTCGGGCGTGACGACGGCTGCCTTCGGGATGTAGCTCTGATCGCGACGGAGGGCGCGTTCTTCGCGCTCATTCCACTCCCGCACCGCGAAGGTCGCGCCGATCGCGACGGCGAGCAGAATCGCGGCAGCGATCCGTTCGTTGCGGTGCCGGCGCTTTTTCCGTGCGAGCTCTTCGTCCGTCATCGTGCTGCGAGCATTTTCCGTCTGGGCCAGAAAACCGTGAGGAGCAGGATCACAATCGTACCGAAAGAGATCTGCATCGCCGCGACGGCCAGCGTGTTGCGATAGCGCATTTCCACACGATGTTTTCCGGCCGGAACCGGCACGCCCTGAAACGCGATGTTCGTCACCTGCGCCGCGACCGGCTTGCCGTCGATCGTGATCGTCCAGTACTTGTGCGGCGTCACGCTCATCACGAGATAGCTGTTGCCAAAGCTCTCGACGTCGATGGTCGCGGTGTTCGCGGTCTCGTGCATCGCGTGCACGACGCCGCGCGCAGGGACGAACGAACGCTCCTTCACGAACGCGACCGAGCGGCTGTAGCTGCCGTCGACCAGTTTCTTCACGAAGTCTTTGCGATCGCGGATGGTCACGAGCTGGTCGGCGAAGTAGTAGCGCGGCTGCGGATCGACTTCGACGAACTGCACCGGCTCGGCGTTCTTCATCCGCCCTTTGACGCGTTTCTTCTCGGGCTCGAACGGTTTGTACAAACCGCGATAACGAACGTTGGCCATCGCGACGAACGGTTTCCACCAGTCACTGCGGCCGGATCGCTTCACGTCCCAAACGGAATCGGTGAAGTCGATGGTGGGCAGCAGCGCGGTCTTGTCGTAGTCGCGCTCCATGGCCATCGAGAGGCCGTTGCCCGCGGGCGTCATCGGAAAGAGTCCGTTGCGGACGATCCAGTAGACGGCGTCGCCGGTCGAGAAGTACTTGCGCGCGAGCTCTTCCTGCCCGTACCAGTCGGCCTCGTGAAAGATGCGGAATTGCGATCGATCTTTCGGGAAGTGCCGCATTGCCTTCGGCGCTTCGGTGAAGAAGTGCGACGGCATGCGCGGATTGAGCTCGTGCACGACGGGCAGGAGATCGGCGAGCACGAAGATGGCGAGAAGCGTGAGCCACACGCGACGCTTGATCAGTCGCAAGGACCAGAGCAGTCCGAAGAGGACCGCGCCGCGCGCGGCCGCGATGATCCAGCCTTTGTGCGACATCTCCGTCATCAGCGTTGCGCCGCCGCCTTTGAGTCCCCAGAGTTTCTGGAACAGCGCGCTGTACAGCGGTGTGAAGCCGAACAGCGCGAGCGCCGTGGCGACCATCGTCGTCGCGGCGACGAAGCCCATCGCGGCCTCGCGAATGGTGTCGTCGCCGTCGAGCATGCGATCGAGGAGTTGCGACGCGAAGATGATGATCGCGAAGAGTCCGATGAGCGCGAACTTCTCCGGATAGCGGATCGACGTCGCGATGCCGGCGTCGTAAAGGAATCGCAGCAGCGGCGTGTGTCCGCCGAGGGCCATCAGCAGCGAGAAGATGCTGAGGATCAGCACGAAACGTCCGCCGCGCGGCTTGACGAAAATCGCGCCGACGGCGAGCGCAGTCACGAGCAGTCCCGAATAGATGCTGAAGAGAAACGGCGAGCCCATGCCGGTGTACAAGCCGCCGGCCCAGTACCACGTCACGCGATTCACGGACATGTGGCCGAGGAAGTTCGGGTAGATGAGCTCCGAGAGCTTGGCCCACGGGAAGCTCCACGCGCTGACGAGCGAGTAGTCGAACACGCGCGAGCGAGCGGAGTCGCCGACGTGATCGATCGCGGGAAGCATCTGCGCCGCGCCGACTGCAATCGCGGCGACGGAGATTAGTCCGATGAAGACGACGCGCGCGAGCATCTCCGGAATCGCGTGCGTCCACGGCTGGTCGTAGTCGCGCGCCGCGTACCAGCCGCGATAGAGCGCGTACATGCCGAGGAGAAAGCCGGTCTGCATGACGGTGGTCGGCTCGCCGACGAGAAACTGCAGGCCGAGAAACAGCGCGGAGATCGCGAAGTCGCGGACGTTGGGCTTGAGGAGAAATCGCCGCACGAAGAGACACGTGAGTGGCAGCCACGCGGCGCAGAAGAGAATCGGCAGGAGATTGATGTACGAGAGGTAAATGCCGCCGAGTCCGAACGCGAGCGCTCCGAAGAACGCCGCGGGGACGCGCAACTGCATCGAGCGCAGCAACGCGTACATGCCGAGGAGGCCGATGTAGACGTGCACGAGGATGTGCAGGCGATAGCCGAGGTCGTAGCTGGGGAGAAGGATCAGCCACGTGAGCGGGTAGAACACTTCGTGCTCGGGATTCGCGGCGATCGGCTGGCCCGCGGAGAACTGGCGGTTCCACCACGGGAACTCGCCGCCCTGGACGACGTTTCGCAGCACCTGCTTCGTCGGGTAGTAGTAGCGCGTGAGATCGCGCATGTAGAAGTTGCCCTTGCCGGCGAAAACGTCGGCGAAGAACAACGTGGCGATGAGGGTCAGCAGGGCTACGGCGAGCCAGTCGTGTCGACGCGATTCCGTCACAGGGCGCGCATTGTAGTGCGTCGCATGCTCATCGCGATCAATGCCAGTGCGGCGATCAGCGAGATCGCACCGCCCACGGCCAGAAGCGGGTTCGAATAGCGCATCGTGACGACGTGCTTCCCGCGCGGCACCGGCACGCCCTGCCAGGCGATGTTCGTGTGCACGACCGGTACGTCGCGGCCGTCGATCGCGATGCGCCAGTACTTGTGCGAGGTCACGCTCATGACCAGAAACGCGTCGCCATCCGACTCGACCTCGATCGTCGCGGCGTTGCTCGTTTCGCGCACGTTGAGCACGCGTCCTTTCGCGGGCGCGAACGCGTTTCCCTCGACGAATGCGACGTCGGGCGGAAACTTTTCTTTTCGCAAATGCGCAAGGAAATCGTCCTTCGTCCGAATCGGAATGAGTTTCGAACTGAAGTAAAACCGCGGCCAGCCGTTACCCGCGACGAATCGCACGGGCTGCACATCGCGCACGACTCCGCGCGCTTCGGCGAACGCCTGCTGCGGATTGCGATAGACGCTGATCGCGCGGACGTTCGACATCGCGGCGAACGCGTTGATCCAGTTTCGATTTCGCTCGTCGGCGAGTTTCGACGCGACCATGTTGAAGTCGGACGAGCGCGCGAGTCCGGTGAGGTCGTAGTCGTTGTCGAGCGCGAGGCGAATGCCGTACGTCAGCGGTGAGAGCGGCAGCAGTTCGCCGCGCCGGATCCAGATCCATTCCGGATGATCCACGTTGAACGCCTTCGCTCGCGGACTGTCGAGACTCCACTCCGCGAGCGCGAAGACGCGATACGAATCGCGATCCGGCGGCAGTGCTTTGAGCGCGGGCGGCTCGTCGTAGAACGAAGCGTCGAGGCGGGGCTGCAGCGGGAAGATGACCGTTGCGAGATCGATGAACGTGAACGCGGCGAGGATCGCGAGTGCGACCGGCTTGCGCAGTCGCGGGAGCGCGGCGACGACGAGCAGCAGCGCGAGTACGCGCGCGAGGTTCGGCCACGCCGGCGCGCGCAGCAGGAATGTGCTCGCCGCGACGATGACCAGCACGATGAGCATCCGCTTGCGAATCGCCTCGTCTCCATCGAGGAGACGTTCGAACGCCGCCGCGGCGAAGACGATCGCGGCGAAGATGCCCATGATCAGAAACTTCTCGGGATAGCGGACCACGCTGGCGATGCCGAGGTCGAAGAGGCCGCGCAGCAGTGGCGTGTGACTGCCCGCCGCGAGGAACATCGAAACGCCGAGCGTGATCAATAGCAGCCAGCGCCCGCGTGTGCGCGCGAAGAGTGCGGCGACGCAGAGTGCGCCGAGGAGCATGCCGGGGTAGATCGAGCGGAAGAACGGCGCGCCGCCGGGATAGAGATCGTTGATGCGATTGCGCTCGTGCGCGGCGTACGCGCCGAACGGATACGGCACGACCAGCTCTGCGATGCGCAACGGCGGCGTGCTCCGGCTGCTCACCAGTTTGAAGTCGACGCCGCGCGCGCGATTCGTGTCGCGGAAGTGATCGACGAGCGGAATCACCTGCACGGACGCGAGCAGCAGAGCGACGATGCCGATCATCGCGACGCGCACGAACTGGCGGCGCGCGTAGATCAGCAGAATGATTCCGGTTTGCAGTGCGGTCGTTGGCTCGCCGATCAGGAGTTGCATCGCGAGCGCGGCGCTTGCGAGCGCGAATGCGCGGCGGTCGCCGGTGCGCAGAAAGCGTCGCGTGAAGAGACGGACCCACGGAATCCACGACGCGCTGAAGAGGAAAGGAAACGTCACGCTCGCGGAGACGAGCAGCCCGCCGCATCCGAATGCGAGTCCGGCCAGCGCCGACGTGAATCGCCGCAGCTCCATCGATCGGAGCAGCGCGTACATGCCGAACGTCGCGATGAGGAAATGCAGGACGATCAGCAGGTGAAACGAGACGTTGAAGCCGGGTAGGAGAATTAGCCACGTCGGCGGATAGAACACCGCGTGCGCGGGATTCGCGGCCATCGGCTGGCCGCCGGCGATGTACGGATTCCACGACGGGAAGTCGCCGCGCGAGATGACGTCGCGGAGGACTTTCTTCAGCGGATAGTGATACGCGCTGACGTCGCCGAAGTAGAGAACGCGATTGCCGAAGAGGACGTCGGCGAAGAGCGCGATGGGCACGAGCACGAGGATCGTCAGGACGATCGCGTCGTGCCGGCGCGCGGTGTTCATGGCACTGCGGGTGCGGACTTCGGCGCCGCGACGCGATCGCGGAAGATCGGATGCGACCAGATTTTCTTCTTGTGCAGTTTGTAGAAGAACATCGTCTTCAGAATCGACAGACCGTAGCGGCAGCCTTTGATGAAGCCGACCTGCGAGGCTTCGTCGAAGTAGCGCGTCTGGATCGGCACTTCCTGGATGCGCAGGTGCTTGGCGACGGCCTGCGCGATGATCTCGGTGTCGAACACGAAGTCATCCGAGTTCGCGTCGTAGTTCACGGTCTCGAGGAACTTCTTCGAGTAGGCGCGGAAGCCGGAGTGGTACTCGGAGAGGTAGACGTAGAACGTCGCATTCTCGACCATCGTCAGGAAGAGATTCGCGAAGTACTTCCACTTCGGCATGCCGCCTTCGATGGGGCGGCCGCCGAGCATGCGCGAGCCGAACACCGCGTCGCATTCGCCCGCGAGCAGCGGCTTCACGAGCTCGGGGATGATGGTCGGATCGTATTGATGGTCGGGGTGGACCATGACCATGATCTCGCCGCCCATCTCTTCGATGGCCGTGCGATAGCAGGTCTTCTGGTTGCCGCCGTAGCCGCGATTTTTCGCGTGCAGCACGGTTTTGATTCCGAGCTGGCGGGAGAGCTCGACGGTGCGGTCTTTGGAGCAGTCATCGACGAGCAGAATCTCGTCGACCCAGTCTTTCGGGATGTCGTCGTAGGTCGCCTGCAGCGTCTTTTCCGCGTTGTAGGCAGGCAGGACGGCAATGACTTTTTTCTCGTGGAGCGGCATGAGCGCGCGGAAGATAACACGACGCCGTCAGGCTCGCAGTCCCTCGCGGACGAGGTCGCTGAGCGCGACGCCATTGGCCTCGCACGCATCAGCAACTGCGCGATACGCATCGCCGCGACGTCCGTCGCGCAGCAAGTCGGGGATGCCCAGCGAGATCAGCCCGTCGAAGAAGCGTTTGCGATCGGCGTCGGCGGGGAGTTGCGACGATGCTTTTGCGGCGTCGCGGAGTGAGCCGAGGATGTCGTTGAGCTCGGCGTATTCGGGGCCGATCGCTTCGTGGACCGCTCGCTTCACGACGCGCGCGAACGCGGGCGATTTGCCGCCCGTCGAAACGGCGATCTGAATCGAGCCGGTCTCGACGATCGCGGGGACGATGAAGTCGCACAGCGACGTGTCGTCGATGACATTCACGAGGATGCCGCGCTCGCGACAGTCGCGCGCGATCTGTGCGTTGACGTCGGCGACGTTCGTCGCGGCGATGACGAGCGTTGCGCCTTCGAGATCGCTCGCGTCGTACGCTTTCTGCTTTCGCGTGACCCGTTCGTCGAATTCGACAAAGTCCGGTGCGATCACCGTGACGTGCGCGCCGGAACGCAGCAGCGTCGCCGCTTTGCGCGCGCTGACGGCACCGCCGCCGACGATCACGACGGTGCGGCCTTCGAGGTCGAGGAAGATCGGGTAGTAGCTCATGCGACGCGCGAGCCTCGTCGCACGAAAATGTACAGCGCGAGCAGCGATGCAATCGAGATCGCGGCGCTCGCGGCGATGAGCGGATTCGAGTAGCGCATCTCGACGACGTGACGTCCGGGCGGGACGACCACGCCCTGATAGCCGATGTTCGTGATGATCGCGGTCGTCTCGACGCCGTCGATGGTGATGCGCCAGTACTTGTGCGGCGTCACGCTCATCACGAGAAACGCGCGGCCGCTGGCTTCCACGTCGAGCGTCGCGCTCTGCGTCGTCTCGCGGACGCCGCGGATGCGCGCGGGCGCAGGCGTGAACGCTTCCCCTTCGATGAACGTCATGCCCGGGACATACTTCGTCTTCAGCAGGCTCGCGACGAAGTCATGGCGATCGCGGATCGGGATGAGCTGGCGCGCGAACCAGTAGCGCGGGTTGTTTCCGACGAAGCGGAACTCGACCGGTTGCACGTCGCGCACGACGCGATTCGCTTCCGCGAACGCGCG
>DASVNL010000085.1:0-3005 GCA_036383875.1 Thermoanaerobaculia bacterium | reverse complement strand
TCCGGCGACATGTAGCCGACGGTGCCCATGACCATGCCGGGCTCGGTCGCGGCCATTTCGAACGTCGCGCCGTCGGGATTCGCGCTGGTCAACTTCGCGATGCCGAAGTCGAGGATCTTCAGGCGGCCGTCGCGCGTGAGGAAGATATTGTCGGGCTTGAGGTCGCGATGAACGATGCCTTTCTCATGCGCGACTGCAAGGCCAAGCGCCATTTGCAATGACGCGTCGACCGCACGACGGGGGGAGAGCGGACCGCGCTCGAGTCGCGCGCGCAGAGTCTCGCCTTCCAGCAGTTCGGTGACGAGGAACGGATTGCCGTCGTCATCGCGGCCGACGTCGTAGACGGTGAGCAGGTTGGGATGATTGAGCATCCCGGTCGCGCGCGCTTCCTGCTCGAAGCGCAGCAAACGCTCGCGGTCGCTGAACGTGACGTTGGTGAGGACCTTGATCGCGACCTCGCGACCGAGGCGCGTGTCCTTCGCGCGATAGACGATGCCCATGCCGCCCTCGCCGAGAAGTCCGACGATTTGATACGGCCCAAGCATCGACAGCGGCTGAAGCACGCGAGGATTGTAAGGGTTGGCGGTTGGCAGTTGGCGGTTGGCGGGGAGCAGCAGCGGCGAGCAACTCGTCAGTCGCACCCGATGCAGCCTCCAAACCGCCAACTGCCAACCGCCAACCGCCAACGCGCAAATCGGGAATTTACGCCTTCTTGACTATCCGGAACTAATTCCTTCCCGCCTTCCTGTTATGGTGGGCTCGTCGCCGCCTCATCGGTCGAGTGCGGTGGCTCCCGTCTTCACTGCCCGCGCGATTTCGCATCCGACTGCCGGAGGTGTGCGCGGCCCAACCACAGGAGGTTCATGTGTCCGTGATCGAACTCACCCCCGCGACAAACGACGTTTTCTCGAAGCATCTCGGCCTTTTCGCGAATCCGAAAGGCTCGCACCTGCTCGACCGCACGCAGGACCTCGGCGAGTGGCTCGACCGTCGTGCCGAGCTGAACACGTGGCCGTACGCGCGTACGTTGCAGCAGCGCCCTACGTCCGAGACCGTGCTCGAGAGTCAGAACGCACGCCGCGTCACCGGGATGAATTTCGGCTCGCAGGATTACCTCGGCCTCTCCGGACATCCCGATGTCATCAACGCCGCGAAGACGGCGATCGATCGCTACGGACTTCACGCTGCGGCCTCGCCGATGTTGCAGGGCAACACCGTGCCGGGTCGCGCGCTCGAGCGTGCCCTCGGCGACGTCCTCGAGAGCGAGCACGTCATCCTCTTCCCGACCGGCTGGGCCGCGGGCTTCGGCACGATCACGGGACTCGTCCGTCCAAACGACTCCATCATCATCGACCAGCTCGCGCACTCGTGCTTGATGCAGGGCGCGCGCGCTGCGACGCAGAACGTCTACCTGTTTCGCCACAACGACGCCGTCGCGCTGCGTAATCGCCTGCAGAAACTGCGTGCGAAAGATGCGGAGAACGCGATCCTCGTCGTGTCGGAGGGTTTGTTCTCGATGGACTCGGACAGCCCGTGCATCGAGGCGATGCAGAACGCGTGTCGCGAGTTCGGCGCAGTGTTGATGATGGACATCGCGCACGACTTCGGCGCGAGCGGTCCGGGCGGCACAGGTCAGGTCGGCGTGCAGAAGATGATCGGCAAGGTCGACATCGTGATGGGCAGCTTCTCCAAAACCTTCGCGACGAACGGCGGCTTCATGGCGACGAACTCGCGCTCTGCGAAACAGTTCCTCGGCATCTACGGCGGCGCGCACATTTTCTCGAACGGCATCTCGCCGGTGCAGACCGCGACGGCGCTCGAAGCGTTGCGCATCGTCCGCTCGCCGGAAGGGGCGGAACTGCGTGCGCGCTCGTTCGACAACATCCTTCGTTTGCGCGCCGGTTTCGAAGCGCGCGGCATCGAATGCCTCGGCGATCCGAGCAACGTCGTGCCGGTCATGTGCGGCGACGAGATCGTCGCGAAGATCACTTCGAAGCTCCTCGAGGAGAACGGACTGATCGCGAACCTCGTCGAGTTCCCGGCCGTGCCGCGCGAGCGCGCGCGGTTCCGCTTCCAGGTCATGGCCTCGCATCACGACGCGCAGATCGATCGCGCGGTCGACGTCTTCGCGCGCTGCATGGCCGAAGCCCGCGACTGACCAATCGGAGCGGCGAGTTCGCGTTAAACTCGCCGCTCCTTGCGCTTCCTCACAATCTGGCTGCTGCTCGTCGTCGTCGCGATCGCGATTCATCTCGGCGGATTTCCGCTCATCGACGCGGATGAAGGACGCAACGCGGAAGTCGGCCGCGAGATGGCGGAGACGAACGACTACGTGATGCCGCGGCTCAACGGCCTGCCGTATCTCGACAAGCCGGTCGTCTACTTCGCCGCCGAAGCCGCCGCGATGGAAGTCCTCGGGCCGACAGAGCTCGCCGCGCGATTGCCCGCGTATCTCTTCACGCTCGCGACGGCTGCCGTGTTGTTTTTCTACGCGCGCAAAGTGTGGGGCGGTGATGCGCCGTATGTCGCGGCGATCGTGTTCCTCACAATTCCTTTGACCGTTGCATTCGCGCGCACCGTGATCTTCGATAGCGCGCTCGCGTTCTTCGTGACGCTCGCACTCGTCGCGTTTCACTTCGCGATCGACGAGCGCAACAAACGCTGGTCGATCCTCGCGTGGGCGGCGATGGGTTTCGCGATGATCACGAAGGGGCCGGTGACGTTCCTGCTCGTGCTGCTCGTCGCGATTCCGTTCGCGTGGCGACGCAAGGCCGTCGGCGTGCTGTTCCCGATTCTTGGGATCGTCGTCTTCGCGGCGATCGTCGCGCCGTGGGTGTGGGGCGTGACGCAGGTCGTGCCGGAGTTTCTGCGCTACGTGATGGTCACGGAGACCGTCGAGCGGATGGCCACGAAGGCGCTCAAGCGCACCGGCCCGCCGTGGTACTTCCTCCCGTACTTTCTCGCCGGCGCATTGCCGTGGTCGATCGTCGCGCTGTTCAGTTGGA
>DASVNL010000084.1:0-1772 GCA_036383875.1 Thermoanaerobaculia bacterium | reverse complement strand
TCGCCGCGCATCAGCAGTTCCCGCGCGCCCTCGCTGACGAACATCCCCCGCCCGCGCCGCGCCTCGACCATCTGCTCGGTGACGAGCTGCTGGTAGCTCTTCAGAACCGTGAGCGGATTGACCCGATACTCCGCCGCGACGTTGCGCACCGACGGCAGCGGATCGCCTTCCTTCAGCACCCCGTCCAGAATCATCGCGACGACGCGATCGCGAATCTGGCGGTAAATCGGCTGCGAGTCGTTCCATTCGCGGTCCATTCGAGTGTTCTAGTTAACTACAACACTATAGTACGGACAAGGCTTTTCTTTGTTTCGAATGGATTCGCGGAAGTCTTCGCGACTACGCCATGCGTGCGAGCGCGTCGACGACGGCGCGGGTGCGCGCGAAGTCGAGGTCGCCGGACCAGATGCCGTCGCGTTTCACGGACGAGCCGACGATGAAGGCGTCGGCGGCGGCGTAGCTGGCGATGTTTTCGGGGGTAATGCCGGAGCCGATGAGCGTCGGGACGGTGACGGCGTGGCTCACGGATTCGACTTCGGCGGGGTCGGCGGGGCTGCCGGTGGCGGCGCCGCTCACGACGACGCCGTTGACGACGAAGAACTCCGCGGCCTTCGCGGTCTCGGCGATGTCGACGTCGGCGGTGATGGCGTGGGCGGAGTGTTTTTTCTTGATGTCCGCGAAGACGTGGACGTTGTCTGCGCCGATCGCGCGGCGGTAGCGGAGCAGGTCGCCGGCGCTCGACTCGATGAACCCTTCGTCGGCGACGTGTGCGAAGACGAAACCTTCCGCGCGGACGAACGCCGCGCCGCATGCGTGCGCGACTGCGATCGCGGCGCGGTTCGCGCCGGCGAGGACCTGGATGCCGAGCGGGAGATTCGACGCGCGTCGGATCGCAGCGCCGACGATGCTCATCGCAGCGACGATCTCCGGGCCGTTCGCCGTGGATTTGACGTACGGGCGATCGTGCGTGTTCTCGAGAATCAATCCGTGGACGCCGGCGCGCGCGTAGATCTCCGCTTCAGCCGCGGCTTGTTCGGCGATTTCGTGGACGGTGAAGCGACTCGACGGAGTGCCGGGCAGTGCCTGCGCGTGGATCGTGCCGAGCAGCGCGCGCGGAACGCCGAACATCGAGCGAATGACGCCGTGCACATCCATCGCGTCGATTATCGCCGCACGGCAAAGAACCCGCGACGCTCGGCGGCCGTGCACGTCGTGACGACCAGCCAGTGCGGACCGGCGGGGATGTCGACGAGCTGGCCGTCGCCGAGGAGCGTTTCGCGTGGTGGGCGCATCTCCGCGACGACGCCTTCGTCGATGCGGATCTGCGTCGGACCGGCGGGTGCGATCTCGATCGTCGCGGGGCCGGTGAGCGGGCTCGCGGCGGTCGCGCATTTCTGTTCGGTGCCGGGGAGATCGACGTACGCCTGCACTTCGCGGATGCGTGCGTCCGATGACCACGCGTGTTGCGGCCATTGCGTGACCGGGATGCGCGAGCCGTGCGGTGCGACGCGCCAGTCGCGCACGAACGCGGGCATGTGCTCGGGCGCGAGTCGCGCTAAGACTGCGCCGCGCGTGAACATCGGGACGAAGCGCGGATCGTTGACGAGGCGCGCTTGCAGGTGCGCGCGCGCGGCGTTTGGTAGATAGAGGATGTAGTCGCTGTCGAGCGCGCGCATCGTCGCGGCGACGTCGATCGCCTCGCCGTTGAAGAGTTGCTTCGACAGCGCGTACTCGCGCGGATGGAGCAGCGCCATGAACGTCGGATCGAGGAC
>DASVNL010000083.1:0-17732 GCA_036383875.1 Thermoanaerobaculia bacterium | reverse complement strand
GATCCTGCTGATTGCGTTCGTGCGCGCTGATGATTTGACGTCGTTGTCCGAGGATGAGCTGTATGCGGACGACATCGTCTATACGAAAAGCTCGCAGTACCAGCGCATCCTGATCACGCGCAACGCCGCGGGATTTCAGCTCTTCCTCAACGGCAATCTGCAGTTCAGCTCCGCGGATGAATATCGCTATCACGAGGCATTGGTGCATCCGCCGATGGCGACGATGCCCGCGGCGCGGCGCGTGTTGATTCTCGGCGGCGGCGACGGACTTGCGCTGCGCGAAGTGCTGAAATATCGAACCGTTCAACATGTGACGCTCGTCGATCTCGATCCGAAGATGACGTCGCTCGCCGACACGTTCAAGCCGCTTGGCGTGCTCAATCATCATTCGTTCAAAGATCCGCGCGTCACGGTCGTCAATGCCGACGCGATGATCTGGCTCGAGCACGGGCGCGATCGCTTCGACACGGCGATCATCGATTTTCCCGATCCGAGCTCGTTCGCATTAGGAAAGCTCTACACCACGCGCTTCTATCGACTACTCCGCACGCGACTCGCGCCGGACGCCGCAATTTCGGTTCAGAGCGGCTCGCCGCTGTATGCGCGCCAGTCGTTCTGGTGCATCGTCCGGACGATGGAAGCGGCAGGTTTGCACGTGCGTCCGTACCAGACGACGGTACCGTCGTTCGGCGTATGGGGATTCGCGCTCGCGCGCATGCAACCGTTCGACATCCCGAAGCACGTCGACGTGCCGGTGCAATATCTCGACAACGCATCGCTCGCCGCGATGTTCGTGTTTCCGCGCGACATGGAGCCGGTGCCGGTCGAGATCAATCGTCTCGATAATCAGATGCTCGTGCGCTATTACGAGGAGGAGTGGCGCCGTTGGTCCTGACGCGCCGCGACCTCCTCGGCGCATTTCTCGGCGCACCGTTCGCCGCCGCTGCCTGTCGCCGCGAACCCACGATCACGCTGCCGCCGGGTGAAATTGTCGGCGCATCGCATGCGGTCGGACATCGCCTGCGCGACGGTGCGCCGTTGCCGCAGCCGCAACGTTGGGAATCGCACGACGTCGTGATTGCGGGAGGCGGCGTCGCTGGATTGTCGGCTGCGTGGCGACTCGCATCGGCGGGAATCGACGACGTCGCGCTGCTCGAGCTCGAGCCGGTCATCGGCGGGACGTCGCGCAGTGGTGCGTCGTATCCGTGGGGCGCGCACTACATCATCGCGCCGTCGCCGGAGAATCGCGTGCTGACGCGCGTGCTCGACGAAATGGGCGTGCTGGAAAACGGAGCGCCTGCGGAGCAATTCATCGTTCGCGATCCTGAAGAGCGCGTGTTCTATCGCGGGCGCTGGTATGAAGGGTTGTATCTCTCCGCCGGCGCATCGCACGAGGACTTGCGGCAACTGCGCGCCTTTGAAGCGGAGATCGCGCGATGGGCGAAATGGCGCGATGCGAAAGGGCGTCCCGCGTTTGCGATTCCGATGGCGTATGGCAGCGACGACGCCGAGGTCACGGCGCTCGATCGGATCTCGATGCGCGCGTGGATGGATGCGCGCGGATTCACGTCGCCGCGACTGCGCTGGCATGTCGAGTACGCATGTCGCGACGACTATGGCGCGTTGCTCGACGACACGAGCGCGTGGGCCGCGATTTTCTATTTCGCGTCGCGCGAAGAGCGGCCGGTGATTACGTGGCCCGAGGGAAACGGGAAGCTCGTTGCGCACTTTGCGCGATATGCGCGACCTCGCACCGGCTGGCTCGTCACGTCGATTGCGCCGACTTCAGACGGCGCGGACGTGATCGCGATTCGCGGGGGCGAGGCGATCGGTATTCACGCGAAACGTGTGATCTTCACTGGGCCGCAGTTCGTTGCGCGGCGCGTGATTCCGTCGCGACCATTGCCTGACGAATTCACGTACGGCTCGTGGATGGTCGCGAATGTCGCGGTGCGCGAGCGGCCAACGTCGAGTGGATTTCCGCTCGCGTGGGACAACGTGCTGTACGAGAGTCCGGCGCTGGGTTACGTCGTCGCGACGCATCAGCGCGGCATTGAACGCGGGCCGACGGTGCTCACGTATTACTACGCGATGTGCGATCACGATCCGCGCGTCGCGCGTGAACGCTTGTTATCGGCGAATCGCGACGAATGGGCGGACATCGTGTTGAGCGATTTATCGCGCGCGCATCGCGAGATTCGCTCGATCACCGAGCGCGTCGACATCATGCGCTGGGGCCACGCGATGATCCGGCCGCGTCCGAATTTCGTCTGGAGCGACGCGCGTCGCAATGCGGCGAAACCACATGCGGCGATTCACTTCGCGAACACCGATCTCAGTGCGGTTGCGCTGTTCGAAGAGGCGCTGTATCACGGCGTGCGTGCGGCCGAAGAAGTCGCGGGCGCGCTCGGCCGATCGACCGCTTCGTACTTGTGAGGATGAAAACCGCGATCTTCGACGTCGTGTCGAAGACGGAAGACGCGCCGGCGACAGAGCCGCCACCGGCGCAGAAACCGCCCGTTCGCTAGCCGCCGCTCGCGAGTTTCGTCGCGACCTTCTGCAGCTCCGATCCTGAAGGTGCGCGCTGCGCTGCGTTCGAGTACGCGTCGCGCGCGCCTTTCTCGTTTCCGTTGCCGCGTCGGAGGTGGCCGAGGATCAGCCACGCTTCGGCTTCCGTCGACGGCGACTGCGGCGTCTTCACGATCTTCTCGAGTGACGCGATGGCTTCGTTGCGCTTGTTCGGCTGACCGCCAAGGGCCGCAGCGCTTTGAATCTGCGCGCGCTGCGCGAGGACCAGGTCGCCCTTCGCGCGTGCGCCGGCTTCGGCGAGGTCGTACTCCTTCTGCGCGTCCGTGAATGCCTGCGTTCTGAGATACGCGAAGCCGAGGGAGAAGTGCGCTTCGGGCGTGTCCCCTTGTGCGCCGGCTTGCACGAGTGCGGAGCCGACCGACATCGCCATCTTCAGCTTTGCGACGAGATCCGGCGCGTTGACCGGCTTCCAGTCGAAGCGCTGATGACCCCACGGATCGAGCAGCAGCACGTGCGGCGTCGCGTCGGGCTTGTTCGTGACGACGAACGCGTTCAGCGTGTTGCGCAGCGTCGAGTCGGCGAACATCTTCTCGTCGCAGCCCGCGCATTGCAGGATCAGCTTGCCGACTTTCTGCGCTTCCTTCAGCGCCTGATCCATTGGGATCCAATTCATCGGATCCGCGCCCAACTCGCTCCAGCCGGCGGTCGTGATCACGTCCTGATTCTTCGCGATGGGCAGCACCGTGCCGCCCCAGGCGCCGGTCGACAGCTCCTCGATCACGATCGCGATCTTGTCGACGTTCTTCGGCAACTGCATCGGCGACGTGAAGGTCGCGTTGGTGAGCTTCGAGAGATCGAAGTTCGGATGGAGCTGATGAATGATGCGCGGCTGATCCTTGCCCGTCGCGACGCCGATCGTCACGCGGAGCGTGGCCTGCTTGAGTTGTCCCTTGATCGGCGCGATCGGCGCGAGTCCGACGCGCGCTTCGAGCGTGCCGGCCGGATTGTCGCGGCCCTTCGCTTTCTCGAGTTGCAGCTTCGCCGTGACGGGCAACTCACCGGCGATGGCCGCGTTGTCGATGAGCGACGCGGTACGGCTGTTCGCGACGAGCTCCGGCGTCGACGATGACGAGTAGCGTGCGGCGTTGACTTTCAACCCGTCGCGCTTCGAGACCACTTCGATCTGACGCACGATGCCGTCGGTGGGACGTTCGACTTGATAGGTGAGACGCACGCGATTCGCGAGCGTGTCGATGGTCTTGCCGAACTTCGACGTGTCGGCCGTGAGCGTGCCGCCAGTGGCTTCCGCGAACGTGGCCAGTGCTTCGACGGGACGCGTCTGCAGAGAGCCGGTGGCGCGGCCGGTGCCGCCGCCGCTGGTGTTGAAGTTCGAGACGACTTTGTTGCCCGAGCCCATCGACGAACTCGCGGACAGTTCGGCGTTCAGACCGCCGCGCAGGCTGACGATCGTCCAACCCGCGGCCGCGGCCTGACGCGCGAGCGGGTGATACGCGCGAGCGGTTTCGCGCATTTCTTCGCCGGTCATGATTCCGCTCTGCGTGCGCGCCTGGGTGCTTTGCTTCTGCGCTCTGTAATCGGCAGGAAGGGCGCCCTTGCCCGCGGCGATGCGGTTCGAGGTGTGGCGCTCGGGCGATACGTTCGGCGCCATCGAGTCCGAATAGAAATCCGTGGGGTTGACGTCGAAGCCGTCGGCGACGAGGAACAGCGCGCGCGAGCTGGCGCGCGGATATCCGCCGAGCCACGCCGACAATCGGCCGAGGAAGTTCTGCACGAGCGTGTTCTCTTCGGCGACCGAGGAGCGCATGTCGTTCATGCCGGCGTACGACGGCTCGCGGCCGTTCTGCGTGTCATCCGTGGTTTCGATGAACGCGCGGCGCACGTTGGCGAGGCGGCTCTGTGCGGTGATCTTGTTCGCGGTGGTGAGCGCATCCGCGACGGCCTTCGGATCGTTCGACGGCGCGAGGATGCGGCGCGGCGTCGGATCGGCGACCACGACTTCGACGCGGCCGTTGCGCGTCATCCGTTCAGATTCCGCGATCAACGTTTTCACCGCGTCGCGAGTCGTCGTGCGGCTCGAAAGCTCGTAGTCGATGTAGATGAGGATGTCCCACCCGGTCGCGGCGGGCGCGCTCGGCGCGGACGAAGCCGCAGCGGTTGTTTCTGCCGGTGCGACAGGGCCGCATTGCGCGCAGAGATATTCGAGCGACGCGACGGGACGTTCGACGCCGTCTTCGAAGATCACGAAGTCGCTGGCTTTGAGGTCGGACGGGATGCGTCCGTTCGCGTCGACGACTTCCGCCGTCACCTCGATGGCGGTGACGTTCGCGACGACTCCGAACGGCTTTTCCTGCGTGAATGCGAAGACGGTGGTGAAGATGAGCAGCAACGCAACAGCAGGACGACGCATGAAGCCTCCTGGCGACGGAAATTGTCGCGATAGTAGAGGATCGCGGCGCCGCCCGCGCCGACTTGATTGTGACGATTGCGTTACGCGAACGGCTACTGCTTCACCATGATGTACACGACCAGCATGGCGACGACCGCCATGATCAGGAACGCGATCTTCATGTACGACCACGGCGCGGTACCCGTGCACTTGCCGGTCACGCCATTGACGAGGAAACGATACGGCGTGCCGTGATAGTCGTACGCGGCGATCCACAACGGCAGCAACGCGTTCTTGTACGCGAGCGCCGAGAACGCGGTCGCCACCTCGAGATTGCGGTACGTATCGCCCGGAACCTGCCGTCCGCACTCCGCGCGGATGGTGCCGCGCATCCGGTCTTTGGCGGTCTCGAGCGCTTCCGGCAAATCAATCGCGTTCTCTTCCGCGAGGAAGCCGGAGAGATACGACGGATCGTACGGTGTGAGCTCGGCAGTCGGAAACGGCTCGATGTTTTGGCAGAGGTCGGAGTCCGCGCCGCGCGATGCCGGCACCGGCACGTCGTCGAAGAACATCTCAAGATTGCCCTCGGCGTGTTCCCAGCGCGTGTGCTGGACCTGCCGAGTCACGGTCTGGCCGTTCTCCTGAAACATCTGCGTCTCGTAGTAGTGATAGCCGGCGTCCGCGGTCCAGTGCGAGTTCGTGACCGAGTCGAACGTCCAGAACGGGATGTACGCGCCCTGAATCGATTCGACGCGCGTGCGGCTCTTCAGATCGTTCGGCCGCAGCCAGAGGCTGTGCAGCCATTTCCGGAACGACTGCAGTGCGGACTCGCGGCTGATCCGGAAGGGAAGCAATCCCTCGGGACGGACGACGTTCGGATCGGCCGGCGCCTCGACGACGGCGGTCGTCCCACAGAACGCGCACTTGCTCGCGGAGACGTGCGGCTCGAGTGTCGTGTGCGCGCCGCAGCGCTTGCACGCCATGACCTTGCGCTCGGCGCCCCAGCCGACGTTGCGCGGTGCGCGCAGTGCGGCGTCGACGGACCGCTCCGAGATCGAGCCCGTCGGCGCGGCGACGGATTTCTCCATCCCGCAGTACGGGCACTTCATCGCGGTGACGCCCGGCTCCCAGCGGAGATCGGCGCCACAGCCTTCACACGGAAACTTGCGGACTTTCGCTTGAACGGCTTCAGCAGTCATGTCAATAAAAAGAAAGCGCCGGCGCGAACGCCGGCGCTTCGAAATGATGGCGATTACTTGACCGGCGGCGGGGGAGGAGGCGGCATGGCGCCGCTGCCGCCGGACAGCTCGGAGTACGTGTCGAGCGGAGCCCAGCCCGCGGCGCCCGGACGCCACGCCTGCGTCGACGATGCGACCTGTCCGCCCTGAATCATCGCTTTGAGCGCGTCATCGGTGTACGGACCGTAGGTCTTGCCGTCGATCGCGAGCGACCAGCGCGGGACGTTCGCCGATCCACCCGGAGGTGGTGGCGGCGCGGCCGATGCGCCCGGAGGCGGAGGAGCCGCGTTGTTCGCGAAGCTGCCGCTCATCGCCTGGCCGATGGCCATGCCTGCGCCGAGTCCGGCGCCTGCACTCGCGAGTCCTCCCGGATTCGCTGCAGCGATCTTGATCGACTCCGCGGTCTGCATCTGCGCGTACTGGCCCATGCGGTCGCCGAGGATGCCGAGCTTCGAGCGCTGGTCGATCGCGGCCTCGACTTCTTCCGGCAGCGAGACGTTCTCGATGAGGAAGCGACTGAGCTCGAGGCCGAAGCTCGTGAAGTGCGGCTCGAGCTCTTTCTTCGCGACGCCACCGAGCTCGGTGTAGGACGACGCGAGGTCGAGCGCGGCGATCTTCGACTCGGCGACGGCGTCGGAGATGTGACTGACGATCGTCGAGCGAAGCTGGCCGAGGATGTCGGCGGTGGTGGTGAGACCCTGCGTGCCGACGATCGTGGTGAAGAACGTCTTCGCATCGTTGATGCGGAACGCGTACGTCCCGAACGCGCGCATCCGGATCATCCCGAATTCGGCGTCGCGCATCATGACGGGGTTCTGCGTGCCCCACTTCTGATCGGTGAACATGCGGGTGTTGAAGAAGTAAACCTCAGCCTTGAACGGTGAGTTGAACCCGTACTTCCAGCTCCGCAGCGTGGTCATGATCGGCATGTTCTGCGTCGAGAGCTCGTAGCGGCCGGGCTTGAAAACGTCCGCCACCTCGCCCTCGTTCACAAACAGCGCGACCTGGTTCTCACGCACGGTGAGCTGCGCACCCATCTTGATTTCCTGGTTGTAGACGGGGAACCGGTACACCAGCGTATCGGCGGAGTCATCGAGCCACTCGATGACTTCGATCCACTGGGAGCCGAGCTGATTCTTCAGGTTGTCCAATATGCCCATGGCGTGTCGCCCCTCCAAGTTGCGACCGTGAGTTTAACAGCGAGGGCCGAGGGCAGAGGGCCAAGGGCCGAGGGAATCTCGCAACCTGCGCACGTGCGGAAAAGACACAAATGTGCAACTCACGGGATTCCCTCGGCCCTTTGCTCTCGGCCCTCAGCCCTTTCGGGGATGACCAATCATGTTTTTACGGTTAATCCCCGCGCATGTTTCGAACTGCCTCGATTCTCTTTCTCCTGACGATCTCCGCCGTTCTCGCCGCCGACGAGGGGATGTGGATGCCGCAGCAAATGCCGGAACTGGCGGCCGATTTGAAGTCCGCGGGCTTCCAGCTCGACGCCGCCAGCCTCGCCGATCTCACCGGCGATCCGATGGGTGCGGTCGTCTCGCTCGGCGGTTGCACCGCGTCGTTCGTCTCGCCGGACGGCCTCGTCGTGACGAATCACCACTGCGCGTTCGGCTCGATCCAGCACAACTCGACGCCCGAGCGCGACCTCATCGAGAACGGCTTCCTCGCGAAGACGCGCGCCGATGAGCTCCCCGCGGCGCCGGGCACGAAGGTGTGGGTGACGACGAACATCGAAGACGTCACCACGCGCATGACCGGCACGATGAAAGCCGCCATCGGCGACACGGAGCGCGCGAAGCTTCTCGATCGTCTCGAGAAAGAGCTCGTCGCGGAGTGCGAGAAGCCGGGCGGCGTGCGCTGCCGCGTCTCCGGATTCTTCGAAGGTTCGCAATACCTGCGACTCACGCAGGCCGAGATCAGTGACGTGCGACTCGTCTACGCGCCGGCGCGCGCGATCGGCGAGTTCGGCGGCGACATCGACAACTTCGAGTGGCCGCGTCACACCGGCGACTTCGCGTTCTATCGCGCGTACGCCGACGGTAAGCCGTTTCATCCGAAGCGCTGGTTGAAGATCGCGGCGGAGGGCGTGAAGGAAGGCGATCCGGTGCTCGTCGCGGGTTATCCGGGTCGCACGTTCCGCTACAAAACCGCCGATGAAGTTCGCAACTATCAGGAGTTCGTCTACCCGGCGAACATCCGCTACTACTCGGAAGTCATCCGCCTGCTCGAAGAAGCGGGCAAAGACAGCCGCGACGTGCAGATCAAGAACGCGTCGCGCATCAAGAGCCTCGCGAACTCGCTCAAGAACTACACGAGCGTCAACGAAGGCTTCGTGAAGGATCGCATCGTGGATGCGCGCGTCGCGCGCGAGTCGCTCATGCGCGATGCGATGAAGGATCCGGCGCTGGCGAAGTATGCGTCGGCGTTCGCCGAGATCGAGCGCATGAACAGCGAGAAGCTGCGCACGCGCGAACGCGATCTCGTGCTCGACTGGATCGCGGGCCGCGGCTCGCCGATGGTCGCGCAGGCGATGACCGCCCTGCGACTCGCGAGCGAGAAAACGAAGAAGGACATCGACCGTCTCGCGAAGTATCAGGAACGCGAATGGCCCGCGTTGCTCAACGCGTCGGCGCGTGCGCAACGCACGATGGACGTCAGCAGCGATCGCGCGGTGATGCGCTATTTCCTCTCCGAAGCGGCGAAGCTGTCGAAAGAGCAGCGCATCGCGCCGCTCGACGACGCGGTCGCGAAGGCCGGCGGCGTCGAGGCGTTTCTCGACAAGCTGTACGCGAACACGAAAGTCGGCAGCGAAGACGAGCGGAAGAAGATGCTCGGCGAGACGAGCGCGCAGCTCAAGGCGCGCAACGACTCGATGCTCGCGCTGGCGTCGTCGCTCGTGCCGCTGTTCGAATCGCGCGAAGCCGAGGAGCTCGAATGGACCGGCGCGATGGCGCGACTGCGTCCCGGCTACTTCGAAGTGCTGCGCAAGGTGAGCGGCGGCACGCTCTACCCCGACGCCAACTCGACGCTGCGCATCACGATCGGCCGCGTCGAAGGCTACTCGCCGAAAGACGCGACGTCGTTCACTCCGCTCACGTCGCTGCGCGGCGTCGTCGAGAAGGAGAGCGGCAAGGAGCCGTTCGCGAATCCGAAGGCGCTGCTCGCCGCGGCTGCGGATGAATCGAAGACGAAGCCGTACGCGATCCCGCAGCTCAACGACGTCCCGGTGAACTTCCTCTCGACGTGCGACACGACGGGCGGCAACTCCGGCTCGCCGACGTTGAACGCGAAAGGGGAGCTGGTCGGATTGCTGTTCGACGGCAACTACGAATCGATCGACGCGGACTTTCTCTTCAATCCGAAAGTCACCCGCTCGATCCACGTCGACTCGCGCTACATGCTCTGGGTGATGGACGCCGTCGACGGCGCGCATGACCTGATGCGCGAGCTCGGTGTCGAGCCGAAGACGAAGTAGCGGTTACGCGAGCTCGAGCACTTCGACCATCCCGCCGCGAACGCGGATCCGCACGGTGCGATCGTACGCATCGCGGACCCAGATCTTCGCGGCGGGATCGGTCGAGTCGAGGGCGTCGACGCCGGCGAGCAAATCGTCGGGCGAGTCGATGACTTCGCATTCGCCATCGTCTGTGATGACCCTGATCGGAAATTCCGGCGACATCGTCTAAACTATACGTCCCTCGCTGAACGGCAAAACAGGCTCAGCACTCAATCTCTTGAGGAGTTTCTTCCATGTCCGGCCACAGTAAATGGAGCACGATCAAGCACAAGAAGGGTGCGGCTGACGCCAAGCGCGGCAAAGTCTTCACCCGCATCATCAAGGAAATGACCGTCGCCGCACGCATGGGCGGCGGAGACGTCGACGGCAATCCGCGCCTGCGCGCGGCCGTGGCCGAAGCGAAGGCCAACAACATGCCGAAAGACAACATCGACCGCGCGATCAAGCGCGGCACCGGTGAAATCGAAGGCGTGATCTACGAGGAAGTGACGTACGAGGGCTACGGTCCCGGCGGCGTGGCGATCATCGTGGATGCACTGACGGACAACACGAACCGCACCACTCCCGAAATCCGCCATATCTTCGAAAAGCACGGCGGCAACCTCGGCACTCCGGGTTCGGTCCGCTTCCAGTTCGAGAAGAAGGGCTACTTCGCCGTCGAGAAGAGCGCCGTCAGCGAAGACAAGCTGATGGAAGTCGCGCTCGAAGCCGGCGCCGATGACCTCCAGACCGACGACGCCGAGATCTTCGAGATCCTCACCGCGCCGTCCGCGTTCGAAGCGGTTCGCCAGGCGCTCGAGTCGAACAAGATCCCGACGGTCGAAGGGAAGCTCGACATGATCCCGTCGACCTACGTCGCCGTCGACGAGCAGAAGTCGAAAGCGATCATGCGACTCCTCGAAACGCTCGACGATCACGACGACTCGCAGAACGTCTACTCCAACTTCGACGTCCCCGCGGAGATGATGGAATCGGCATAGTCGCTGACCTCCATCGAAAACGCGCGAACGGCGGGCTCTCAGCCCGCCGTTTTCTTTTTGTGGCGCGTATGATCGCGCGCACATGAAGCCGCTCGTCGTTGCACTCGAGCAGTACGAGGAGCTCGCGAGCGCGCTGGTGTCGCTGGCGCAAGGCGAGCCCGGCATCATCGAACGCGATCGGTTTCCGGATGGCGAGCATTACCTGCGCGTCATCTCCGAGGTGAACGATCGCGACGTGGTGCTCGTCGGTGGGACGTGCGATCACGACGCAACACTCGAGTTGTACGACCTCGGCTGCGCACTCGTCGAAGCCGGCGCCGCGATGCTGACCATCGTCTGCCCGTACTTCGGCTACTCGACGATGGAGCGCGCGGTGCGACAAGGCGAGGCCGTGATGGCGAAGAATCGCGCGCGCATCCTCTCGTCGATTCCGCGCGCGAAGCTCGGCAATCAGATCCTGTTGCTCGATCTCCACAGCGAAGGCATTCCTCACTACTTCGAAGGAACGATCCGGCCGTTTCACGTTTACGCGAAGCCGGTCATCGTCGCGACTGCGCGCGAGCTCGCGGGTGACGCGTTCGTTCTCGGGTCGACGGACGCGGGTCGTGCGAAATGGGTCGAGTCGCTCGCGAACGATCTGCACGTGCCGGCCGCGTTCGTGTTCAAGCGACGCGTGAGCGGCGTCGAGACGGAAGTCACGGCGGTGAGCACGAGTCTCGACGGCGAAACGGTCGTGATCTACGACGACATGATTCGCACCGGCGGCTCGCTCATCAACGCCGCGCGTGCGTATCGCGAGGCAGGCGCAGGCAAGCTGATCGCGATCGCGACGCATGCCGTGTTGCCCGAAGGCGCGCTCGATCGCATCCTCGCGACGAAGCTCTTCGATGCGATCGCGGTGACGGACAGTCATCGAAACGCGCGCGGCCTCGCGGCGCGTGGAGTTCATGTAAAAAGCGTCGCGCCGCTGTTCGTCCCATTCCTGCGTCGCTGAGATCGGGTGCGCTTCTTGCCTTGTCCTCGCGACGTTGTTGGCTCATTGGCTTTGTGCAGTTGCGGTCGTGGTTTTTGCGGTGCAAGCGCAGGCGCAGCGCGAGCTCTCGCTCGAAGACGCGCTCGCGCTCGCCATTGAAAACAGCGAAACGCTCACACTCGCGCGAGCCGGAGTCGAGCGTGCTGAAGCGAATGTGCGATTGCTCGAGTCGCAGCGTTTGCCGCAGATCAATGCGTCGGCGTCGTATCAACGCACGCTCGCCAGTCAGTTCGAAGGGCTGAGCGCGCCGGGCGGCGACTCCGGCGGTGAGTCGCCCGACATCGACTTCTCGCAATTCGGGTTCGGCGCACCCAACACCTGGAACCTCGGCGTCAACTTCAACTGGGTGCTCTTCAGCGGCGGCCGCGTCGAAGCGCAACTGCGCGCCGCGGCCGCGCAGCTCGAGGCAGCCAGGGCGCAACTCGCGGCGGCCGATGCGCAGACGCGACTCGATGTGACGCAAGCGTACTTCGATGCGCAACTCGGCGCGGAGCTCGTGCACATCTCGCAGCTCAGCGTCGAGAACAGTGAAGAAACGCTGCGACTCACGCAGCTTCGCGCGGACGTCGGAACGCAGGCCGAGTTCGACGTGCTGCAGGCGCGCGTCACGCGCGACAACCAACGCCCTGTGCTCATCCAACGCGAGGCGAATCGCGATCTCGCATTCGAGCGACTGCGCACCTTGCTCGATCTCCCATCATCCGAAACCCTCGTGCTCACGACGCCGGTCACCGCAGCGCAACCACGTGCGATCGCGGCGTCGACGATCGAGCGTGTGCCGGTGAAGCAGGCAACTGAGCGACTCAACGCAGCGCGCGAGCAGATCGACGCGGCGCGCGCCCAACGGTGGCCGTCGATCTCCGTGACGTCGCAATACGGGCTCGTCGCGTACAGCACGCAGTTCCTCCCGTCGCTCGATTCGTTCCGCGACAACTGGACCGTCGGCGCGGCGGTCTCCGTTCCGATCTACACCGGCGGCCGCATCGGCGCGGAGATCGATCTCGCACGCGCCGGCGTGAAGGAAGCGCAGGCGCAGCTCGACCAGGTCGTCGAGGCCGCGCGACTCGATCAGGAAAGTGCGCTCTCGAATCTGCGCAGCGCGCAAGCGGCGTGGGAAGCAACGGCGTCGACGGTCGCGCAGGCGGAGCGTGGCTACGAGCTCGCGCGGCTGCGTTATCGCGAAGGCGTGTCGATTCAACTCGAGATCGAGAACGCGCGATTGCTGCTCGAACAGGCGCGTGCGAATCGCGCACAGGCGGCGCGCGATTTGTGGGTCGCGCAGACGCGGCTCGAGCTGCTGCCGAACCTGCCGCTCGGAGGTGTTCCTCAGCAATGAAATGCTCACTCCTGATCGCCGCCGCGCTCTTCGCGATCGCGTGCGGCCGCAAAGAAACGCCACCAACGCCGGCGCCGGTCGTCAACGTGGACCGCGCCAGCGTCGCGACCGTGCGCATGGCCCGCGTGACGAACGGCCCGCGACTCTCCGGCACGCTGCAACCGCAGCAATCCGCAACGATCCTCGCGGAGACGGGCGGCACGATTACCGCGGTCAATGCGGCCGAGGGACAGTACGTGACGCGCGGCAGCGTGCTTGCGGTGATCAGCGATGAAACCGCGGCGACGAACGCGCAAGGCGCGCGGACATCGGTGCAATCCGCCGAAACCGCCGTGCTCACCGCGCGACGCGATCTGCAACGCGCGCAAACACTCGCATCGGCGGGAGCCGTGCCGCGTCGCGACGTCGACGTCGCGCGGAGTCAGGTCGCAGCGGCGGAGTCGCAACTCGCGCAGGCGCGAACGCAACTCGCACAGGCGCGCGAGCGCGTCGGCGATCAGCGCGTCGAAGCGTCGCTGAACGGCGTCATCAGTCAGAAGCAAGTGAGCACGGGCACGGTCGTCACCCCCGGGGCGCCGCTCTTCACGCTCGTCGACCTCGGCACGCTGCAACTCGAAGCGAGTGTGAGCGCCGAGGCGTTGTCGGCGATTCAGCCTGGCTCGTCGGTCGATGTCGAAGTGCGCGGTTATCCGAAAGAACGATTCCGCGGCAACGTCACGCGCATCTCACCCGCGGTCGATCCCGCGACAGGGCAGGTAAAAGTCTTCGTCGTGATCGGCAATCAGGGCCGCAAGCTCGTCGGCGGTTTGTTCGCGGAAGGAACCGTGACGACCGTCGCGCGCATGAGTCTCGTCGTGCCGATCTCCGCGATCGACGACACGACTTCGGCCGCCGCGGTCGTGCGCATCAACAACGGCGTTACCGAACGTGTGCCTGTGACATTGGGAGTTCGCAACGAAGCCGAAGGCGTCGTCGAAGTCACGGGCGTGCGCGAAGGCGATCGCGTGCTCGCCGGACCCGCGCGCACCATCGCGCCGGGAACGAAGGTGGCGGTGCGCTAGATGTGGATTTCGAACTTCGCGATCGATCGTCCCGTCGTCACGGTCGTGCTGATGCTCGCACTCGTGGTCTTCGGCGTCTTCGCGATCATGCAGCTCGAGACCGATGAGTTCCCGGAGATTGACGCACCGGTCGTCGCGATGTCCGTGTTGTATCCCGGCGCGTCGCCGGAGGTCGTCGAACAGGAAGTCGTCAAGCCGATCGAAGACGCGATCGCATCCGTGAGCGGCGTCGATCGCATCACGTCGACTTCGCTCGACGGCTTCGGCCAGATCATCGTCGAGTTCGTGTTCGACAAAGATACGAACGAGGCCACGCAGGACGTGCGCGATGCGATCTCGCGCATCCGCGGCGAGCTGCCCGCGGAGATGGAAGAGCCGATCCTCACGCGCTTCGATCCCGCCGATCTGCCGATCATCTCGCTCACGCTGACGTCGCAGAGCGTCGGCGTTCCGCAACTCACGACGATTGCGGACAATATCGTCGAGCCCGAGTTGCGCGGACTCGCCGGCGTCGCGGACGTGCTGATTCGCGGCGGACTCGAACGGCAGGTCGTCGTCGAGATCGATCCGCAGGCCTTGCAGGCCGCGGGCGTTTCGATCGGACAAGTCGTGCAGGCCGTGCAGAGTCAGAACCTCGCCGCGCCTGTTGGTCGCATCGAGAAAGACTTCATCGAGCAGTCGATCCGATTGCGCGGACGCATCGATCGTCCCGAAGACTTCGCGCAGATCGTGGTGAGCAACTCGAATGGGCGGCTGCTGCGATTGTCGGACGTCGCGAAGATTCGCGATGCGACGGAGGAGCAACGGACGCTCGCGCTGTACAACGGCCAGGAAGGTGTCGGCATCGACATCAAGAAAGCGCAGGGCAACAGCACGACCGCCGTCGCAAAGCGTGTGCTCACGCGCGTCGAGCGCATCAACGCGCGACTGCCACAAGGCGTGAAACTGCAGATCATTCAGAACGCCGGCGATCGCGTGGCGGCGTCGGTGGAGAGCGTGTCGAGCTCGCTCATCGAAGGTCTGATCCTCACGGTTTTCACGGTCTTCCTGTTTTTGACCTCGTGGCGTTCCACCGTGATCACCGGCGTCGCGCTGCCGATTTCATTGCTCGCGGCGTTCATCGTCGTCTGGATGTTCGGATTCACTCTGAACACCATGTCCCTCCTCGGGCTCGCCCTCGCCGTCGGCATCCTCATCGACGACGCCATCGTCGTGCGCGAGAACATCGTGCGGCACGTCGAGATGGGGAAGGATCACTACACCGCGGCGAAGGAAGGAACCGCGGAGATCGGCCTCGCCGTCGCCGCGACGACGTTCTCGATCGTCGTCGTCTTCGTGCCGATCGGATTGATCAGCGGCGTGGCAGGACAGTGGTTCCGTCCGTTCGCCGTGACCATCGCGTGCGCGGTGCTCGTGTCGCTACTCGTCTCGTTCTCGCTCGATCCGATGCTCTCCGCGTACTGGCCGGAGCCGGATCACGCGACGCGCAAGAAAGGCTTCATCACGCGCATCCTCGATCGCTTCAACGCCTGGTTCGACCGGCAGGCCGGCCACTATCAGGGCGTCATCGGCTGGACGCTCGATCATCCGTGGATCACGGTCGTGATCGCGGGCGCGACGATGATCGCGGCGCTGGCGATGCCGGCGATGGGACTCGTCGGCTCCGCATTCTTTCCGGTTGAAGATCGCTCCGAGTTCAACTTGAAAGTCGAGACGCCGCCGGGCTCGAGTCTCAAGTACACGCGACTCAAGAGTGAAGAAGCCGCGGCGTCGATTCGCGCGCTCAAAGGCGTCGCGTACACGTACACGACCATCGGCGGCGAGAGCGGCTCGGTCGACGAGGCGAACATCTACGTGCGACTCACGCCGCGCGACTCGCGCGACGTACATCAGAGCGTCGTCGAACGGCAATCGCGCGACGTGCTCCGTCGCGTGGGCGGCGCGAGCATTTCGGTCGCGGCGAGCGGCATGGGTCAGGACAAGCAGATCCAGATGCAGCTGCAGGGTCCGGACTACGACACGCTGCAGGAGCTCGCGGTGCAGGTCGAACGTGAAATGCGGCAGGTGCCGGGCGCCGTCGACGTTGGACTGTCGACGCGCGGGCGGCGTCCCGAAGTCGAAGTCGAGCTCGATCGCGCGCTTGCGGGATCGCTTGGTGTCGACGTATTGCAGGTCGCGCAGGCGTTGCGCCCTGCGTTCGCAGGCATCGACGCGGGTGACTGGCTCACGCCGGAAGGCGAGGCGTACGACGTCTACGTGCGACTCACGCCGCAGTCGCGAACCACGATGGCGGATCTGCAGGCGTTGCCCGTTTCGCGTGGGGCGGCTCCGCCCATGATGACTCCGGCGGCATCGCCGCAAGCGCCGTCGTCGATGATTCCGTTGAGTCAGGTCGCGACGGTGAAGCAGGGCATCGGACCGGGCGAGATTCAGCGCCTCGATCGCGAACGGGTCGTCACGGTCGGCGCGAACGCGGAAGGGAAGCCGTTGTCGGCCGTCATCGCGGGCATCGATCAGCGGCTGAAGAACGTGAAGTTGCCGCCCGGCTACACGATCGGGCAAGGCGGCGAAGGGGAGGAATCGCAGGAAGTGTTCGGCGACATGCTCGCCGCGATGGGCATGGCCATCCTGCTCATGTACTTTGTGCTCGTCCTGCAGTTCGAAAGCTTCATGGATCCGTTCGCGATCATGCTGTCGCTGCCGCTGTCGCTCATCGGCGTGATGATCGCGCTCGCGATCACCGGCGACACGCTGAACATCATGAGCATGATCGGCGTGCTCCTGCTCATGGGCATCGTCGCGAAAAACGCCATCCTGCTGATCGATTTCGCGAAATGGCGCAACGAGTCGGGCACGCCGCTGCGCGAAGCGCTCATCGAAGCGGGACGCATCCGATTGCGGCCGATCCTCATGACGTCGATCGCGTTGATCGCCGGCATGATCCCGGTGGCGATGGGCTTCGGCGAAGGGGCGGAGTTCCGCGCGCCGATGGGCCGCGCGATCATCGGCGGGGTCGTGACGTCGACGCTGCTCACGCTGCTCGTCATCCCGACGATCTACGAGTTGATGGACCGATTCCGCGGCGCGTTCACGAAGCGCGTGAAGCGCATCGTCGGGACGCCGCAGAAACACGAGCCGCCCATTTCGGAACCAGGCTAGAAATCCTTCTATCCGCGGCACTCCTATTCAAGGAAGGAGTTCCGTCATGCCTGAAGGCGTCATTCGCTGCCCTGCCATTCGGAGTCTGGTGACGAACGATCAACTCGAGCACGTCGCGCTCGTCGCGAAAGTGCAGGATGTGGTTCGCATCCTCTCCGGCAATCAGAATCGCCACCTTTCCTCGAAGGATCCGGGAAGCCTCGCCAACATCGCCGGCCTCTTCGCGATCCACAATCACAGCATCGGCGCAAAGTCGGGCGGCACCATTCGCGAACGCTTTCGCCGTCTTCTTAGCGCCCTCTCCGTCGGCGCCGGCAACGAATCGGATCGCGAGTTCAGCCTCGCGTTCTTCAAGTCGGACGGCGATCATCACGGCACCGTCGACTTCTTCACGAACGATGCGAACGGCGAGTTCGACGCCGCGCACTTTGACGCGACGATGGCTCGATTCGCGCCGAATGGCCGT